>JBOGLD010000218.1:0-22923 GCA_050745885.1 Terriglobales bacterium | reverse complement strand
GTGGAAACCATCCAATGCGAGCAGGTGGGAATTGCCAGCCTGGTTCTGGGCGGCGGCCGCGAAAAGAAGGACGACGCAATCGATCCCGCTGTCGGTCTCGTCCTGCACAAGAAAGTCGGCGATCCGGTGGAAAAGGGCGAACCGCTGTGCACCGTTCTTTACAACTCCGCTGCCCGGCTGGGCGGCGCGCAGAGCCTGCTGCAACAGGCGTATCGTATCGCAGACAAGCCGCCGGCGGTGAGGCGGCCGTTGATTCACCGCGTCATCGTTGGAAAAGGAGCACAGGTATGACGATTGAGTTTCGATCCAGCCCAACCCATTTCACAACGTCGGTTTCCGGCGATGCCGAAACCCAGGCTTTAGACTGCATCGGCGGGAGGCGCGAATGGGCCGTCTGACAGGGCTTTTGGGCTTGGCCACCATGCTCGGCCTGGCCTACCTGTTTTCCAGCAACCGCCGGGCGATCCGGGTCAAGACGGTGGTCCTGGGACTTGTCCTGCAATTCGTGTTTGCCCTTTTCGTGTTGCGCCTCAGCTTCGGCCGCGACCTGTTGGCGTGGGCGGGTCAGGGCGTCGACAAGTTCCTGCAGTATTCCTTTGCGGGATCCCAGATGGTGTTCGGGGAGCTGGGCCGGAAGGGCGGATCGCTTGGACTGATTTTCGCCTTTCAGGTTTTGCCTACGGTAATTTTTATTTCAGCGTTCTTCGCCGTGCTCTATTACTACGGTGTCATGCAATTCATCATCCGCCAGATGGCAAAAATCATGATCCGGATGGGGGCCAGCGGAGCGGAATCGCTTGACGTCGCGGCCAGCATCTTCATGGGCCAGACGGAAGCTCCGCTCACCATTCGCCCCTACCTGCCCTCGCTGACCCGCTCCGAACTGATGACCGTCATGACCGCCGGCATGGCCCACGTCTCCGGCGGAATCATGGGCGCCTACATTCTCTATGGCGTCGAGGCCAAGTTCCTGCTCAGCGCCGTGATCATGACCGCTCCCGGCACCATCCTGATGGCAAAAATGTTTGTGCCGGAAACGGAAGAGCCACTCACCCGCCCACAAGGCAAAGGAGACGCCAAGGCGGCATCGCTGGTCACCGACATCGATCCTGAAGCCATTACCAAGGACGAAAATGTTCTGGGGGCCATTACCCGCGGCACCATTGACGGTCTGCATCTTGCCCTGAACATTGCGGCCATGCTGATTTCCTTCCTGGCCCTGATCGCCCTGGTCAACGGCATCTTTGGCGGCATACACAATCACGTGGCGCATTGGTTCCCTTCGAGCCTGGAGCAGGTGTTTGGCGTCATTTTCGCTCCCATCGCCTTCGTGATTGGCATTCCCTGGCGGGAGTGCGGCATTGTGGGCAATCTTCTGGGGACACGCATGGTGATCAACGAGCTGGTGGCGTACAGCATGCTGGGGGCGCAGAAGGCAGCTCTTGATCCCCGCTCCTTCGCCATCGCCACGTTCGCGTTGTGCGGCTTTGCCAACTTCAGTTCAATCGGGATACAGATCGGAGGCATCAGCGCCCTGGCGCCCAACAAGCGGGGAGAGTTGGCCAAGCTCGGTTTCCGCGCCATGATTGCCGGCACCATGGCCAACCTGATGTCCGCCTCGATTGTGGGCATTCTGCTGCGCTGAGTCTGGGATGGGGATGGCGCTGGTTCAGAGGCAGACAAGTTGGCGGGCTGTCATCCCGAGTCGCGCTCAGGATGACATCGCGCTAGGTCAATCCAGCCCACGCCACGTTGGCGAAGGGATCTCCAGTCGCCAAGGTGGACACAACGTTCATCGCTTCCACGGCCTTCTCGGCCATCATCTGATCGAGGATCAGGGGAATCTCAAAGATTGCGTAATTCTTGTAGGCGCTGACGTTCCGCCGAAACTCTGCGAACTTGGCTTCCGTGAGTAGCTGCTCTACGGCAGTGCTGATTTCCGCGAAGTCTCGCACCAGCAAGCCCATCCGGTTCTCTACCAACCAAGTCCCGTTGTAGCGCTCCTGCGGCATGGTCCGTGCGTTGTGCTCGGTAATCACCGGCAGTCCGAATTGCAGGGCCTCGCTGATGCTGCCCGGTCCCGGCTTCCCAATAAAGAAATCCGCCAGGGACATGAAGTAATCGACTTTGGTCGTGAAGCCTTCGATCGCTGCCGGTTTGGTCAGTCCCAGGCTGCGCAGCTTCTTTGCCAGGTCGAGGTTGTGGCCGCACAGGAAAATCAGCTGGAGTCGAGTCGAAGCGTGGTCCAACCTCTTCGCGATCTCCAGCATCGATGCCGATCCGTGCCCCCCAAACATTACGATCCCGGTTGGCAAGTCGGCCTTCAGGCCGAGCTTGACTCTCTCCGCGCTTCGATCTACGTCCAGCTTGCGATAAAAAGACGGTTTAAGCACCATGCCGGAGGTCTCATACACACGCCCCTTGGCATGCCCCAGCGCAAGCGCCTGTTGCTTCGCGCGCGAGCTTCCGCAGATGATGAACTCTGACTCGGAGACGATCCAGAAATTCGGCGGATAGTCGGCCAGGTCGGTAAGCAGCGTCACGAAAGCAGTGTTCGGCATCTCTTGCCGGATGCTTTGCGCCAGGCAGCGGTTGAAATGCGGAATCACGGAAAGCACCAGGTCGGTGGGATTGTGCGCCCAATAGTTCCGCAGAATGCGAACGATCCGCGAATGGTGCAGCTGGATCGAGCGCTGCAGCAGGGTCAGTAATGGCGGGGTAAGCCGCGTCCAACCCTTCCGCAGCAGCAGGTTGTACCCATCCTGGATGCGCAGGCCGGTAGCTTTGTGGAAAAAGTCAATGGGCTCCAGCATTTCCTGCAGGTTCAGAAGTCGGATGTTCCAGGAGTGATATTGCCCTTCGAGAACTGTTTTCAGAGCGCCGGCGGCATTCCGGTGTCCACCGCCCGCGTCGTGAAAAACGATTGTGAGGTTATGCATCGCCAACCTCCCTGAACTGCACCAGACCTGCTGTCGGTAATAAGCATCTCAACCTCCTCTTAACGGAAGATCAAAGCTCTATTAATTTTCCGTGAATTTGAGACCAGGAGAACAAGTAACGTTACTTACCGGGGGACGAATCCTCTCCGGAGTGCCGGGTAGTGCAAACTAGGGCAGGATGGTCGATAGAGGCGAACGTGGCTCAGCCGCCGGGACAGGCAGTCCGTTGTCGCGAATGATCTCGCTGAATAATTTCGCGCTGCTCCGCATTGTCCGGTGTTGCGTTTCCGGATCCAGCGCCACCAATCCGAATCGAAGCTTCCAACCTTCGTTCCACTCGAAATTGTCCGTCAGGGTCCAGTGCAAATAGCCTCGAATGTCGTAGTGCTGCGCGATCAGCCCGTGCAATTCGCGCAAGACGTTTACGATCAGCCAGGGACGAATCTGATCTGCCGCATCCGGCACTCCGTTTTCCATGATGTAGATCGGCTTGCCGAGTCGTGCGGCGCGCTCGACTGCCTGGCGTATGGCCTGGGGATAAGCTTCGCCGTAGGGCCGGTCAACCCCGGGGTCTCCCTGCGGGACATGCGGGGGCACAAAGACGTTGGCAAAAAATGTGCTCACCCTCCGGACATCGAAGGCAACATGAAACCGGCTGTACACATTCAGACCAACAAAATCACAACAACCTTTTGCTTCTTCCTCGCGGCCCTTGAGCAGCCCGAAAGGAAAGCCGAACCGGCCGCTCTCGATCAGATCGAGAAACGTATGATTGAACAGCAGGTCCAGCAAACCCGCGACCCATCGACTGGCCCTCCCCGGCACCGGCTCGAACACCACGTAGTGCTGGGCCCATCCCACCCGGGCTTCCGGTACCATCTCGTGGATGGCGCGGTAGGCCAGAACGTGAGCCCGCGCCTGGATACGGTTGACCCGGAGCGCATTCAGCAGTTGCCCCTTGTGTCCCGGCGGGAATTCGCCCAGCACGTAACCGCATGCCGCATAAACATTGGGCTCGTTGAAGGTGACCCAAAACCGGCAAAGGTCCCCGACCGCCTTGGCCACTTCCCGGGTGAAGCGCTCGAAAAGTTGGGGTGCGTCCGTCCGTAGAAACGCCCCTCGCCGTTCAAACCAACGCGGGTTGGTGAAGTGATGCAGACAAACGATCGGCTCGATCCCGCGCTGATGCAATCCCTCCAGCATCTGCCGATAACGTTGCAGCGCGGTCGGGTCAAAACTTCCTTCTTCCGGCTCAATGCGGCTCCACTCCAGCGAGAGCCGCAACGCTTTCATCCCCAAGTCGCAGGCGATATCAAAGTCACGCTCTGCGTTCTCCCACCAGTCACAGGCCTTGCCGCACTTGTCCCCGGACCTGATCCGGCCTGCCAGCTCCCAGTCAGACCATTGATTGCAATTGTCGCCTTCAACCTGATGAGCGGCGGTAGACACGCCCCACAGGAAATCTTCAGGAAATTGGAGAGGCGCCTCAGGACTTGCACTGCCGAAGTCCATTTCGTTCATGATTCGCATTCTATATGGGGAAGCCAGACCAGGAACTGGTGACGGGCGACTGATGCGACAAATCCGTGGTGGAATTAGTCGGGAGCGAACCGACGACCTCATCGTCGCGGATTCCAGTTGACCATGTGCTGGATCATACACCGCTTGCGAATTGTTCAGCTTCAAGATTTGTTGATCACTCTGCATCTCCGGCTTGCTCCTCCGCCCGGACCGCGAGGGGTACAATCATGGCTTTCCCGTGGTCGACGAACGGCACAGTTCCTGCAGGGAGACAGTGCTGACCTTTGTCAGGAGGCTTTATGGAAGAACAAGTCAAGCGCTGGCTGTTTGACCCGACGGTGGGCAGACTGGTGGCAGCGGCAGTTGGTCTAATCGTCATCTTTACGGTAAGCCACCTGGCCCGCAGCTCGCTAAGCCGTCATGTCAAGGGTGCGGACACCCGTTACCGAGTGAGGAAGTTCGTCACTTTTGTCTCGTATGTGCTGGGCATTGTAATGCTGGCCACGATTTTCAGCGACCGCCTGGGCGGCCTGACCGTGGCCTTCGGCGTGGCTGGCGCCGGAATTGCGTTCGCCCTTCAAGAAGTCATCGTTAGCGTCGCGGGATGGGTCGCCGTCTCATTCGGAAGCCTTTATTCTCCCGGAGACCGGGTGCAGTTGGGCGGCATTCGCGGCGATGTGATCGACATTGGAGTGCTGCGCACCACCCTGATGGAAGTGGGACAGTGGGTAAACGGTGACCTCTATAACGGCCGTATCGTCCTGGTGGCGAACAGTTTCATTTTTAAGGAGCCGGTGTTCAATTATTCCGCTGATTTCCCGTTTCTGTGGGACGAGATTACACTGCCGGTGCGCTATGGCTCCGACTGGGAGTACACCAGAAATAGTCTGGAGACTATCGTCGATGAAGTATGCCGCGCTTACGCGGTAGAGTCGCGTGAAGCGTGGGACCGCGCGGTGAACAAATACCGTCTTGAGCCGGCCCGGATTGACCCCATGATTACACTCGCCGCCAATGACAACTGGATCGAGTTCACCGTCCGATACATCGTGGACTATCGGAAGCGTCGATTCGTAAAAGACCGGCTCTTTACCCGAATTCTCGAAGCTGTGGACAAGTCCGATAACAAGATTCGGCTCGCTTCCGCCACCTTCGAGTTGGTCAACATTCCCCGGCTCAACGTCCAGTTCACCGAAGGGAAGGGGAAAATTGATCCGGAATATGTTCCGTAGATCCGCGGACTAACGAGAGAGATTCTTCGGCCTTCCGACGGCCTGATTGCATTGGGCTTCATTGGCCAATCGCCTGCCGCCGGCCTGCCCACGCTCAGATTCCACGATCTGACACGCCATGCCATCATCCAGCTAATATGGTGGAGCTAGTCGGGCTCGAACCGACGACCTCATCGTTGCGAACGATGCGCTCTCCCAGCTGAGCTATAGCCCCGTGTCGCGATTTTAGCAGCGTTGCCCGCGCGAGACCAAGCCCGGGAATCCAGGCTGATTGTAAAGGAACCCGGCAAAAAATATGTTTACCAGCCGCGCACTTCCACGTCTAATGAAACACGAGGTTGCAGCCGGGGCCACCGCCTCTTGAACCTCGACCTTGAACCCTCGACCTCGAACCAATGTTTGCACCAATCCAGCCCGCTACCGGTCAACCCCGACTTGCGACGTACGGCTCCATCGCGGCGCACGGCCTGCTGTTGCTCTGGCTCCTGCACCCGTCGGCTGCGAAACTGGTCGCGCCGTCTTTTGTGGTCAATGGCGATCACGGCACTTACGTTACGCATCTCTATTGGCCGAACCAGCGAATGCAGACGGCAGCCGATGCTTCTCCCGGTACCTCCGCCGCCGACTTGCGGCAGCAATTGAACGCGCACCTGACCTGGAAGCGCCGTGCCAAAGCGGACAAAGCCGCGGTGCGTGAGCTGCCCCGCCCCAAGCTTGGGCTGGACGACCAGACCAGCGCGCCCGGAGATGCCGCCCAGGCCCGCGCCGCCGGTTCTCCCGAGGGGACGGTTCTCGAAGGACCCTTAAGCGGAGAAGAAGTCCGTCCCGCTCTGCCGGTGGTTTCTCCTGACCCCAGCGTCCCCTCCGACCAATTGGGCGGACTGCAAGGGGATGTAATCGTCGAGGTCACGATCGATGAGAAGGGCAACATCGTCCAGAAAGTTGTCATTCAAAGCCTGGGTCCGGCGATTGACGGCAAGGTGCTTGCAGCCCTGGAGAATTGGCGCTTTCGCCCCGCGACCCGCAACGGCGTCGCCATCGCATCCAAACAGGACGTGTATTACCACTTTCCCCGTTTAGGCAAAGGCTAGCGCGTAAATGTAGGCGCGAGCGTCCCGCTCGTGCTGTGACCGGCACGATCCCAGGCTCTCCGGCATCCCGCTCGTGCTATGCCCGGCGCGGTCCCTGGCTCTCCGCATCCCGCTATAATGCTGATGTGTCTTCTGATCAGGATCAGGTTAAGCAGGTAGCCTCGGCCGACTTCCCCACCCGCTGGGGCAAGTTCCGCATCTACGGCTTTCGTGGAGAATTCGGCACTCCCGCCCAACGGCGGGAAGAGGACGCAGTCGCCCTGGTCATGGGCGACATCCATTCGGCGCCTCCCCTGGTCCGCATTCACTCCCAATGCCTGACCGGAGACGTCTTTGGCTCGCTCCGCTGCGACTGCCGCGCCCAACTTGAAATGGCTCTGGCCATGATTGCAGCGCAGGGCGCGGGAATCTTGATCTATGAGCAGCAGGAAGGGCGCGGCATTGGTCTGATGGCAAAACTGCAGGCTTACGAATTGCAGGACCAGGGACTGGACACCGTCGAGGCCAACGAACGCCTCGGCTTCAAGGCCGACCACCGCGAATTCGCGCTGCCCGCTGAAATTCTGAAAGCGCTGGGAGTTTCAAGCGTCCGGCTGCTTTCGAATAATCCCGACAAAGTGGCAGCGCTGGAAAGAGGGGGGATTGTGGTTGCCGAGCGCGTACCCTGTGAAGTCGCCCCCGAATCCCACTCCGAAGACTACCTTAAGACGAAAAAAGAAAAGTTAGGCCACCTCTTTACTTCACGCTAGGTTCCTGTTGCGCCGCAGTCCAGCGGCCGTCGTGACGGTGTCCCGCTCTCACGCCGAGGGCAGCGTGGCGGCGCTGCTAATTCTCTGCTGCAGCCAGCACTGCTCTTTTCGTAAATACCCGAATCATCTCCCGCCGATACTCCGGTGTCAGCGCCGACGTGGTAAGCGGTCGGGCAATCTTCGCTGCCAGGTCGCCGGCCGCCGCGGCCAACTCTTCGTCCATCGTCTTTCCCGCCAGCAACTCGCCGGCGCCCTTTACCAGCAGAGGAGCGGGATTGACCGCCGTGATGGCCAGGCGGGCATCTGCGATGTGGCCATTCGACCGCTTCAGGGCCACGGCGATGCCGGCCAGGGGATAGTCGATCGATCCTCGGACCCGCAGCTTCCGATAGACGCCGCGGTAGTCAGCAGACGATGCCGGCAAAAACACGCGAGTCAGCAGCTCATCTGGTCGCAGGTTGCGATAAGCGACGCCATCCCCGGTATAAAACTCGGCTAGCGGCATGCGCCGGGTACCCGATGCGCTGCGGAGTTCGACTTCGGCCTCGAGGCAAAGCAGAGCAGGTGGAGTGTCCCCGGAAAAGGCCGCCCAGCATTTGCTTCCGCCGGGAGCGACGTGGCAAAGATCGCCGTCTTTTTTGATACAAAACCCGCATCCCTTGCGCCAGGTAAGCGACTGGTTGTACCAGAGACAGCGGGTGTCGAGACAGATGTTGCCCCCGATCGTCCCCATGTTGCGCAGCAAAGGCGAAGCCACGGTAGCGGCGGCTTCGGTAAGCACGGGATAGTGGTGACGGAGAAGAGCCGATTGCGCGATTGCCGTGAGCGAAGCCAAAGCGCCGATCTCCACGCCGCGATCGGTTTGGCGGATGTCCTTGAGCCCGGCAACGTTCCGAATGTCCACCACATACTCGGGCTCAAACAGCTTCTGCTGCATCGAAGGAATCAAGTCCGTGCCCCCCGCCACCACGCGTGTGGCCGGTGGTTGTGTGGAGCGGGCGCCCTCGCCCGCGTGCTTCGCCAGCAGCGCTAGCGCATCTTCCAACCTGCGCGGCCGGAGCAATTTGAATTGCGGAAGGCTCAATCATCACCGCCGGCTTCGAGAGGCTCCGCCCGCCGCGCCGGATCCAGCGCATGCCGTTCCGGACCCTTGCCCTTAAAGCAAAGCGATCCACCATGCTCACGAAATCCCGCAGGGGATGTGGGATCGATGCCCTCGGTGAGGTTGATCGGCTTGGCATTCTGCTTCGCGCGCAGCGCCGCCAGCACGCGCTCCGGGGTGAACGGCGACTCATGCAACCGCACCCCCACCGCATCATAGATTGCATTTCCAATTGCCGGAATCGTCGCCGCCAGCGAGCCCTCGCTGCACTCCTTGGCTCCGAAGGGTCCCTCGGGATCAATGCTCTCCACAATAATGGGCTCCACTTCCGGCGACTCCACCGAGGACGGGCTGCGGTATTCGAGCAGACCGGGATTCATCAGCATGCCGTCCTTCCAGACCATTTCCTCCGTCAGGGCTTGGCCCATGCCCATCCACACCGAGCCGATGATCTGGCCTTCGACCGAGACCGGGTTCAGCGCGCGTCCGCAATCATGGGCCGCCCAGACCTTGTGGACCGTCACTTCTCCGGTTTCCTCGTCTACGCTGACTTCAGCCACCTGGGCGGAATAGGAATAGGCCGGCGAAGGCCCCACTCCACCGCCCTTGTGCTTTCCGCCACGGGCCTCGGGCGGCGGAGCATAAGAGCCAGTGCCGTTCAGCGTGCCGTGAAAGTCAATAGCGGCCACCACAGCTTCCTCGAAGCTCATCGAATCTTTCGGACCTTCGTCCTTGCGTTTCTGCTGCAACGACCCGCGCAGAATTTGTCCGTCCACATGCCCGCTTACCGAAGCCACCGGCTGCGTGGAATGTGCATCTTGTGTGGCATGGGCATCCTGTGTGGTCGCGGGCGACTCGCCCGCGAGGTTTTTCCGGAACACAGCATCATTCCGAAAGACCAGTTCCTCCACCGCACAATCCATTTTGCGCGCCGCCGCCGAGGCAATCTGCTTCTTCACTTCCGCAGCCGCCCGCAACGTCGCGTTGCCCGCCATGAAGGTGACCCGGCTGGAATAGGAACCGATGTCGATGGGAGTAAGGTCGGTATCCGCGGCCACGATCCTGATCCGCACCAGCGAGCAGCCCAGAGTTTCCGCTGCTATCTGTGCCGTCATGGTGTCGGACCCTTGCCCGATTTCGGACGCGCCGGTGTACACCACAACTCCGCCGTCGCGGTCGATCTTGATGTTGACCGTGGAGTGCGGCATATCGGAACGAATGATCGAATTGGCCGCCCCACTCACGTAGTGGCTGCACGCAATCCCCAGGCCGCGGCCTTTTCCCAGCTTTCCCCGCCGCTCTCTCCAGCCCGAACGCTCGACTGTTTTCTCGATGCACTCGGGCAAACCGTAACTCTGCACGCGCAGACCGTTGACCGTCACGCAAGGCGGCTGCAGCAGATTGCGCCGCCGGATCTCGGCCGGGTCGAGATTCACTTGCGCCGCCAGTTCATCCAGTTGTGACTCGAAGGCAAAACGGACGTTGACCGTGCCATGACCGCGCATGGCGCCACACGCGGGCTTGTTGGTCAGCACCCGATATCCGTCGTATTGAATGTTAGGAATATCGTAGAGCGCCCCCAGCAGCGCCCCGGAATAGAGAATTGTGACCACGCCGTAAGAACAATAAGCGCCGCCGTCCTGTACCACTCGCGCCTTTACGGCTGTGATGCTGCCATCTTTCTTCACGCCCGTCTTGAGATCAATCAGGGTGCGCGGCCGCCCGCGATGGGCCCAGAACACTTCTTCGCGTGTGTAGGTGATCTTTACTGGCGCGCGTGCTTTGCGTGCCGCAATCGCCGCAATGATCTCCAACGGGATCACTTCGCTCTTGCCGCCAAATCCTCCGCCCACCAGGGGTTTGATTACACGAATCTGCGCCATGGGCATTTCCAGCACCAGAGATAGCTTGTGTTGCAGGTAGTAAGGGACCTGGGTAGACGACCAGACAATCAACCGGCCCGGCTTTCCGGTCTGCGAATCGATTTCAAAGCTGGCCAGTGTGGAATGCGGCTCCATGGCCGCGTGAGTTACTTCGCCGGCGATAAAGCGGGCCTCGGCAACATAATCCGCCTCGGCAAAACCTTGGTCGGGATCGCCGAACACATGGTGATAATCCTTCTCCAGATTGTGCGGCTTGTTGTCGTGGATCAGGTCTGTCTCCGCTTTCATCGATGCTTCAGGATCGAAATAGGCGGGTAAAACTTCGTACTCCACATCAATCAGTTCCAGAGCCCGGTCAGCGGTCGCTTCGTCCACGGCCGCTACACACGCCACGTTGTCTCCCACGTACCGGACCTTGTCGACCGCCAGGGCGTGTTCATCGTGGCCGACGGGAAGAATCCCGTAGGTGTTCGGCGCGTCCTGGCCGATGGCAACGGCCACCACGCCTTCGAGCTTCTCGGCGCGGCTGGTGTCCATGCGCGTGATGCGGGCATGGGGATAGGGCGAGTGCAGTATCTTTCCCACCAGCATGCCTGGGACACTGAGGTCGTCGGTATACTTGCCGGCGCCGGTCGTCTTGCCGGCCGCATCGACCAGGGCGATGGGCTTGCCGATAATGGAGAAGTCAGTCATTGTTCTGTTAAGCGCCGCTTTCTGCGATGTAAACGCGAGCGTCCTCGCTCGTGTCACCACCGGCCTCAAATGTCCGTACGGCCCAGATTCTGCGAGCGCACGCCTAAAGCGCTGGAGCAGATGCCGCCGCCGCTCCCTTCTGCTCAGCCACGATCGCTGCTTTGATCGCCTGATACATCTGGCTGTACCCGGTGCAGCGGCACAGGTTCCCGCTCAACGCGCCCCGAATCTCTTCTTCCGTTGGTTCGGGATTTACCGCCAGGAGATGCTTCACTGTCATGATGAAGCCCGGCGTGCAGAATCCGCACTGCGCTCCTCCCCAGTCGCCGTACGCCTTCTGGATCGCAGCCAGACTGCCGTGTTCACTCACGCCTTCGACCGTCGTAATCTCCTGCCCTTCGCAACTGGCCGCGAGCATGGTGCAGGAGAGCATGGGAATGCCGTCCACTTGTACAGTGCAGGATCCGCAAGAAGAATCGTCACAACCGCGTTTGGAGCCAGTCAGCTGCAAGTCCAGGCGCAAAGCGTCCAGCAGGAGCGTGCTGGGTTCGAGCGCCAGCTCATGACTGCGGCCGTTGACGCGAAGCTCGATAAGTTCTTTTTTCATAGGGCAACTCGCTTCTAGCTTCTAGCTCCTGGCTCCTGGCTTCTTGCGCAATCACAAAACCCTTGCTTAGCTAGCAGCCAGGAGCCAGGAGCCAGAAGCCAGTCGCTGCCTTCAATATAGGGGGACTTTCGGATCCACGGTCCGGGCCCAGCCATCGATCCCGCCGCGCATCGACTGTACTTTCTCGAATCCCTGCTGGCGCAACCAGTTTGTGACACTCAACGACCGGACGCCGTGATGGCACATCACGACAATGTGCTCGTCCGGATCGAGTTCCTGATTGGCGCGGGTCGGCACATCGCCCATGGGAATGCTTTTGCTGCCCTCCAGATGGGCTTTCTCCAGTTCCCACGGCTCGCGGACATCGAGCAGGGTAAACTCGTCTCCCTGTTTGAGCAGGGTCTTCACTTGTCCAGCGCTGATTTCAAAGTCCATGAAAATTCGCTCCTGGCTTCTAGCTGCTGGCTGCTGGCTCCCAACCATTCGCTCCGGGCTTATGTTTGGCCAGCAGCCAGAAGCTGGCAGCCAGAAGCGTCCTCAGTACCCAAAATCTGTCTCTGCCGCATAGGCGTGCTGCTTCACGCGCAACTCTTCCACCCGGCATGCGCCAAGCTGATTCATGTAGACCGAACGGTCGGCAACGCCGCGCACCCAGCGCTGTAGCCACGCCTCGCTGTCGGTTTTGCTTTTCGTGTGCTCGTGATACTGACGGAAGAAGGCATGGTCGCGGCCGTAGTGTCCCTGCACCGGCGAGGGATGCGCTCCAAGGCGGCACTCAACCACCGCGTTGACCAGGAACCCCGGAATCACGGTGCGATTGGGATCGCTAGCGATCACTTCAGCGTCGACGATTTCTTCCGCCACCACAATCACCCGCTTGGCCGCGCGCACGGCTTCGATCATCACCCCGAAGTTGCCCCAGCAGTGGGCATTGCCTTCCCCATCGGCGCGCTGCAAATGGACGATCGCCACGTCGGGACTCAGCGCCCTGACCGCATGCAGCTTGTTTGGCTCACGTAGCAACGGATGCCCTCGTCCGCTGCCCGGGTCAGGCACAGACTCGCCGCAAACTGCTTTCTCAAACGGCGACTCGATCTCGGCGAAGAAGTCGTTGTCGCGCGCCACGTCGCTGCCAAGCGCAGTCAGAGTGGGAAGAAACGGCACGCCCATCGCCGCCGCCTGCAGCGCCAGGGCCACTGTGAAATTGCTCAAATTGACGACCTTCAATCCGCCTCGTTCCACCGCCCGGCGGAAGTTGTAGGCAGAGCCCATCATCACATTGCCCACCCAGGCAGCGATCACCTGCTCGACACATTCCGCCGCCACCAGTTGGTCGAAGAGAATGTCAGAGATTGGCCCAATCAGGGTGAGGCCGCGCTTCTTCTGTCGGATCATCTCGTGGCCCGCGGCGAAAGGTATCATCTGCTCCATCTGCAAGCCGAGCGCCACGGAAGCGCCATCCGGCACCCACTCGGCAATGGCTTCGCGCATGGAGACGAGTTTTGACACGGCAGTCTTACTTCCCTTTCCACACCGGCGGGCGTTTCTCCAGGAAGGCGTTGATCCCCTCGTGAACGTCGGCCGTTTTCATCAGCTCTTCCAGATAGATTTTCTCCGCCCGCGCCAGCCCTTTATCGAAGTGCATCGAGTCTCAGGCATAGTTCGCCTTCTTGGTAATCGCCAGCGCTGCCGGGCTAAGCTTCGAAAGCTGTTGCAGCGCTTCCTCCACTGTGGCCTCGAGCTCCGAGTCAGATACCGCACGGTTAGCCAGACCAATTCGCGCCGCTTCCGCGCCCGTAATGCTGCGCCCGGTAAGGATCAAATCAGCCGCGTGTTTCTGTCCCACCAAAGCCGCCAGGGCCGTCGCCGCCACGGGCGGATAGCAACCCAGTTTAATTTCAGGAAATCCCCACGACGCGGTTTCCGCGGTGTAGACCAGATCGCAGACCATCGCCAATTCTGCTCCTCCACCCAGGCAATGGCCCTGCACCGCCGCGATGGTGACCTTGTTCGAGCTGATCAAGGCGCGAATTATGCCGTGAAATTTGGTCAGCATGCTTTCGACTTTATCTGGCGTGTGAGCGGCGACATCCACTCCAACCGAGAACGCCTTCCCCGCGCCGCTCAATACCACCGTGGGTACATCAGCGCGCGCCTCGATCTCAGCCAGCGCCTGTGCCAATTCGTCCATCATCGCAACATCAATCACGTTGCGCGGCGGATGGTGCAGGGTAAGGCGTGCAGCCGGTGGCTCTAAATCGAGCGTGATGCGCGAGCGCGTGAGTGTCTCAGTGGCCATGGTTACTTCGATCTTGTCCAGAATCCGTCTCTGTCGTATTCGCGAATGGCCTCCAACTCTTCCGCACTCGGCTCCGGGGTAGAAGTGACTTTGTCAGAGACTCGCAGTTGCCATCCTGTAGTGCGCAGCACGTCTTCAACCTCTACGCCCGGGTGCGTGGACGACAAGTAAGCTTCGCCATCCTCGCCGAAGCGTAGCACCGCTTTGCTGGTAATCACTGCTGCCGGACCGCCGCGCGGCAAGCCCACACGCTGCCTCCAACCGCGACCGTCGCCATTACCCGGACTGGTGATGTAGGAAACGCGCTCCGGCAGGCGTTCCCTGTTGTGTTCCAGCAACACCACAAAGCGTTGCGCCAGCGATGCGATATCGCACGCGCCACCTGATCCTGGCAGCCGCGTCGTACCCTTTGGCCCGCGCACTTCGGTGGAGTTCAGGTTGCCGAATCGGTCCACTTCAGCCGCTCCCAGAAATCCCAGTTGGACGCGTCCAGATTGCAGCAGGCTCATGACGCCGAGCATGTCCAGGCACTGGGTTGCGTTCCTGATGTTGGCAGGATCAGCCATGGTGTAGATCATCTCCGGCAAAGGCGTGCTGCGAATGACGCCGTTTTCAAACAATCCAACAGCAGCGCGAGCGTGTGTCTTCTTGGCCACTACGAATGCGATTAATGGCAGCCGCATTCCTACGAACACCACTTCACCGTCGCGGATCTCGCGCGCAGCGCTCACCACCATCAACTCACCCGGTGTGTAAGCCCGCCTCTCCGGAATAACGGTAGTCATCGCCATAAGCCAACTGACAACCGGGAACTCAGAACTGAAAACCGGTTTTCCAGAAAACGATCTGCCCGCACCGGCAAGACACTACAAATTAATCGCCGACTTGCGAACCTCGCCGATAGAAGCCAGCGGGTCCCGGGCACCCTCCTTGGGCGCAATCCACTTCTTCTCGTTGCTGATAATGTCCAAGAGCACTTTCTTGTCTTCAACGGACGGCAGATATTCCTGCAAGTGTTGCGCGTAGCCAAGGTCGTCGAGAGCTTCGCCGGTTTGGGCATGGAATTTCTGCCCGGCCCAGCTCCCTATGTTGCGGTTAAACTTGATATGCGGCGCGTAAAGCTTTGGCTGGCCAGGTTTTAAAAAGCTGTTAAAGCGGGCGATCAGGCCCGCCACCTCATCCCGATAGAGGCGTCGGTTGTAGTCATTCAGGTCGTCGAGGTCCGCTGCCTGCTTGTTTTTGGGCTCGTCATAGCGACCCTTGATTCCCCAGACGTAAGCCCAATGCGCGGATGAAGAATGGTCGGTCCCGAACAGGTCGTACGAACTCGAAATCCATTTGTTGAGATATTTCTGGATCAACCAGCCCGGAACCACGCCCGCTTCCACAATCCGGCGCAAGCCATCGTTGCCGGTTCCCATGTGGAAGGCTTCCTCGCGCAACATGTACGACATGGAGCGGCCCAGGGGAGCGAAGGCGGAATATTTGAACATCTGCAACTGGAATTTACCGTCGCGGTCCACGAAGTCGGTGTAGGTGAAAAAGTCCATCCAGTTATCGACGTCCACGTTGAAGGCGCCCAGCAGGCGCTTATTTTCAAACGCCCGGCGCTCCAGCATTTTCTGCGCCTCGACCTTACCGGAATAACCGAAGTGGTCCACCAGCAGTGCGCACATCTGCCAGCCGTGACGCATTTCCTCGATCATGACGCGAGTGATGGCGCGGCGGTCCCAGTCGGTGGGAGCGCTTTCGAACAGATAGCGTTGCTGCTCCACGCTGGCGAACTCCGTATCGCCCTGATACACAATCATGTTAATCAGCGCGTCGCGCATCTGCTGGGTAGGCACCTGACGCAGGTTTTCCCATTTGCGCCTGCCCTGGTAGGAACCAAACTGGATTTCCTCGGTTTCGATCGCCCCGAACAGCGTGTCGAACTTGAAGCTGGCAATTTCATCGTGATTGACGCCAATCTCCTTACGCCAATCGTCAAAGAGTCCGACCCAATCACTGAAAGTTCCGATTTTTGCTACTTTGCCTGGCATGAGACCTCTTTACTATTTGGCCTTGAAGACTGCCGGCCTCTTCTCCACGTAGGCGGCCAGCCCTTCTTTGGCGTCCTCGCTCTGGAACAGGAGCTGCTGATTCTCGCGCTCCACCGCCAGCGCCGATTCCATCGGTATTTCCCAGCCCGTCTGCACCGCGCGCTTGATGCGCCCCACGGCCTTGGCTGCTTTGTTCGGCGGGCAGAACTGGCGGGCATATTCCATGATGTTCTCCATGAAATTGTCGCGCTCGTAGATATCGTTGACGATGCCCAACTCCTTCGCTTCCTCGAAAGAAAATGTGTTTCCGGTCACCATCAACTCGATGGCCTTGCTCTTGCCCACGATGCGCGAGAGCCGCTGCGTTCCCCCGGTGCCGGGCAGCACGCCCAGATTCACCTCGGGAAGTCCGATCTTGCCCGCATCCTGGCGCGCAATGCGGATATCGGCCGCCATGGCAATTTCCAGCCCGCCCCCCACGCAATGTCCGTTCAGCGCCGCAATCACCAGCTTGGGCGTGTGCTCCAACCGCAGCAGGGTCTCATTGGCGTGCAGACAAAAGTAGTACTTGAAAGTGGGGTCGACGCTGACCAGCATCTTGATATTCGCGCCGGCAGAGAAGAATTTGTCGCCCGCCCCGGTGAGGACGATCACGTAAACGTCGTTATCCATACGTGCCGTGAGAATGGCTTCATCGAGTTGCCGGTTCATCTCGTAGGTGTAGGTATTGGCCGGCGGATCACACAGTTCGATTACCGCCACACCGGCATCGACGCGGTAGTTGATCAGTTGTTTGGTCGTTTCGCCGCTTGCCGGCTGTACTGTCGTCGCCATATTCATGCTCCTTTTCGCAATGGTTAAATGTCGCTTTCAGCCCGATATTGCCGGCTTCTTCCTCTGCGCTCCTTTAGAGGAAGCCCGTCCGATGCCCTGGAGAAAAATGTCTCCCATCTCACGCGCCAGTTCGGTGGCGCCGGCATCCCCGCGAGGGTTGTACCAGGTGTAAATCCAGTTCATCATGCCAAACAGGCTGAGTACGGCGGTCCGGCTCGAAAACTCCAGACCCCGTGCGGCCTTATAGTCGTCGAGCAGTCCTATACAGACGCGGTAATACTCGCGCTTGATGGCTGCGATCTCCGCTCCAAAGCCGTTCTTCAGCACATCATCTTCGTGGGAAAGAACTTTCATCGCTTTCTGGTTGGCCAGGAAGTACTCGAGGTGATTGACGATGAACACGCGAATCCGCTCGGCCGGGTCCGCAACCTCTTCCAACCGCGGGCGCAAGCGATCCACGATCGTGGCGAAGGCGTGTTTCTGAATGAGGTACAGCAATTCTTCCTTGGATTCGAAGTAATAGTACAGGCCGGAGAGCGAAACCCCGCTGGAGCGGGAAAGATCGCGCATGGATGCGGCAGCATAACCCTGGTCGCAGAAAATACTGGTCGCATGCACCAGAATGCGGGCCAGGCGGCGGTCAAAACGAGTTTCCAAACGCGGTCCGGAAATTGCACCGCGGCGTCGCGGCGAAAGTTGCGATTGAATAGAAGAAGTCGTCGCCATTGTTCGAACGTTCGTTCAAATCATATCAGCGCCGGGCACCGCGTTACAAGCGCAATCAACCTATTTTGAATCTCTCTCGACCAGCGAAATGCGTTTCACCAGGTTCCGGCTGAAATGTTGCAGGCCGCCACCCAGGCGGACCACAACGTCGGTAGCGGTAACCGACTCAACATCTCCGGACAGGACCGTACCATCCCGCATTTCTATGGTGTCGTGGGCGGAGGTGCCAAGCTCATAACTCACGCTCCCCCCGGATACATCGTCGGGCCGTACTTCCAGAGGAAAATGACCGTTGTTGAACCCTTCCTTGCTGAATTCCAGCAGGTGCTTTCCGGGAGTGATTTCAACCGCCTTGGGAGTGGTTCCCACGGCGACGCCATCCACCTTGACCAACGCACCTTGGGGAACCGAATTGACAGTCATGGAGATGGTTTTGGGCGGCAGATATGATTGCAGCTCGGGAGGAAGTGCCCGAGGCACCAGGGTCAAAGACTCTGGCCTGCCGGAAGTCATCAAGCCAGTCTGGAATTTCACGGTTTCCCTGGGTCCAACATTGTTCAAAGAAATCCAGCCTTCGCCGATCCGTACTTTGTTTTTGTCGAACAAATAAAGCGAAAACTCAGCCCGGGCGATAGGTTTGCCCCAGAGATTTTCCGCGGTTGTCTCGGTCGTGTAGTTGTGCTGGCCGCTGGAAGAACCAACTTCTTTGAACTTTCCCAATGTGATGCGCAGGACAGGGTTACCGGACGGAGGCCAGAGAATGATTTGGGCCGGAGGGTCTTTTGCGCCGGCACGGAGCGCCAGAACTAGGCAGGAAATCAAGGAGAGCAGGATTCTGCGTCGTGGGATCACGCCGTCTTATTTAGCACAGAAGGTAGAATGTCACTATTATCGACTCTAGTTCCGAACGTCGGCCAGCAGTTGTTCCACTTCATGCTTAAGGGCAGCCGTCAGCGGCAGCAGAGGCAAACGCGCCGGACCGCCGTAGTAGCCGTTCAAGTCCATCCCGTACTTCATCCCTGGAATACCCAATTCGCCACCCACTCGCTGAGCCGCGCCGACGATCCGCTCCTGTTTCAGGCGAGCCAAACCGGCGTCGCCCTCCTTCCAGGCGGCATAAATTTCGTAACAGGCGGTCGGAGCCACATCGGCAAAGGCCATCACCCCGCCAACTGCGCCCGCCTGTAACGAGGGTTCCAGTTTCTGCGCCAGACCGGCCAGGATCTGAAATCCGACTTCCTTCTGCCGGGTCTTCATACCACTTACTACGGTCACAGCGGCCGACGACGGCTTGGTGCCGCCTAGTCCTGCGACTTGCACCAGTTCCCCGCCCTGTCCATCGGTGCCGCCGGACGCCTTGAGCATGCGCGGGGTCACGGCATCAAAAGTTTCGGTAACCGTGACCGAACGCTTCACATGCCGGGTCGATTCCGCCATCTTTCGAATTTTCTCCACGTCGCCGCCCGACTCCTTCATCCCGATGATGTTGGGATGGTCCGCCAGTTCCACTGCCACCTCCGCCGGAATGTCGTATCCGGTGAAGCCGGGGACGTTGTAAATCATGACCGGGAGCGGCGAGCGGTCCGCCACGGTGCGATAGAAGGCCAGCATGTTCGCCGGCTGCATCTGCTTTTTATAGAAGTGCGGCGTGCGCACCAGGGCCACGTCATAGCCGAGCTCCGCCGCATACTCGGTAAGGCGCAAGGTTTCGCTGGCGGACTCGATGCCGGTGCCGGCGATCAGCACCTTGCCCGGTCCCGCCGCTTCCTGCGCCACTTTCAGGACTTCGCGACGCTCTTCGTCGGAGAGCATGACGGCCTCCCCGGTCGAACCCAACACTACCAGTCCTGCCGCAGGCGTCTTCGAATAGCGCTCAACGTTATGCTCGAGTTTTTTGAAATACACGTTGCCGTCAGGATAGAAAGGCGTCGTAAGAGGAGGAAAAATGCCGTGAAGTAGCATGATCGTCAGTGTAAACGCTGAAAGTGCTTGCTCAAAGGCTTCTCAAACAAAAGCCTGTCAAATCCGCCATGTCATCCTGAGCGGAGCCGGAACTTCGCCAAGCGAAGTTTCGGCGGAGTCGAAGGACCCCTACTTATGACCGGGCGGTATGCGGCGCGGAAAAATCCAACAGACTCTACGCCGAGCGCCGTTCCGCAGGCGGCACGAAATGCGCTGCCGGAACCGCGCCAATCTGCACCAGCAGGCCCAACTGGTCCCAGTTGTCCCAGCCCTCGACAATCTTTCCATCGGAGAACCTCTGGATCGAGGTGCCGGTAATGGTGACTTTCTTCCCGGTCGGGGCGAATCCCAGAAATTCGCCCTGGTGGGTCATGGTCGCTGTCCAGCGGGCCGCCACTTTATCCCCTTGCTCAAGGACGTGATCGATCCTTACTTTGAGATCTGGAAATGCACGGCGAAAGTCGGCGGCAAAAGTCCGGAACTGCTCGCGGCCAATGACGGTGTCATGCTGGGCCTGGCCATGGCCGACGACGTCGGGCGACGCCATCTCATCGATCGCAGCCACGCGTCCGTTGTTCCACACTTCCTCAAACCAGCGGCGAATCAGCGCGCTATTTTCTTGCGCCATACAGCACCTCCGAGGCAAAACTAGCCTCTTTGGCCTTTCACTGTACGCTCCGCATGCAGGTGCTGCAACGCCTGTACCCGGAGCTCTCCGCGCTGCAGGGCGGAGATGCCTTCGGCCGCGGCCCGCGCCGCCGAGAGCGTAGTTATCGTAGGAATGCGCGCTTGCACCGCCGCCCGCCGAATCGCCCGCTCGTCAAACCAGGGGTCCAGGCCGTGCGGCGTATTCACGATCAGGTGAATGCGCTCGCCCTTGATCAGGTCGACCACATTGGGGCGCCCTTCTTTCACTTTGTAGACGCGCTCCACGGTCATGCCTGCGGCTTCCAGCACGTCGGCGGTTCCCGCCGTGGCCACCAGCTTGAAACCCATGTACACAAACTTGCGCGCGACTTCAGCCACGCCCGGCTTGTCGTGATCGGTGACGCTGATGAAGACCATGCCCTGCGTCGGCAGTTTCTGTCCAGCTGCGGTCTGCGCTTTGGCAAACGCTTCGCCGAAGTTGTCGGCCACACCCATAACTTCGCCGGTGGACTTCATCTCCGGCCCAAGCACGGTGTCGACGCCCGGAAACTTGTTCCAGGGAAACACCGGAGACTTGACGTAGTAGCAATGCCCGGTATCGAGATCGGCACGGTGCTCAATAAATTCCGGCAGGAATTCCCGCAGCTTGCGCCCGGTCATCAGCCGGGCCGCAATTTTTGCCATGGGCACGCCGGTTGCTTTCGAAACATAGGGCACGGTGCGAGAAGCCCGCGGATTCACTTCCAAAACATAGACCTTGTCGCCGTCACGCTCCGTGTGGGGGTGGATCCCTGACCCGTCTGAAACACTCGCCCGCGGAATGGCAAACTGAATGTTCATCAGTCCCACAACTTTCAACGCTCGCGCCAGCTTGAACGTGTACTCCCGCATTCGTTGCAGCAGACGTTCGGCAATATCCACCGCCGGCAGCACGCAGGAGGAGTCGCCGGAGTGAATGCCGGCTTCCTCGATATGCTGCATGATGCCGCCGATGACGACGTCTTCGCCATCCGAGAGCGCATCCACGTCCACTTCGATCGCGTCTTCAAGGAAGTGGTCGATCAGCACCGGCCGGTCTTGCGAATACTCGACCGCTTCCTTCATGTAGCGGACAACCATCTCCTCGTCATAGGCGATCACCATGGCGCGTCCGCCGAGTACGTAGGACGGGCGCACCAGCACCGGATATCCCACCCGGTTTGCGCCTGCAATCGCTTCTTCGACCGATGCCGCCATGGCTCCCGGAGCCTGCGGGATTTCCAGTTCGTCCAGCAATTTTCCAAAGCGCTTGCGGTCTTCCGCCAGATCAATCGACTCCGGCGATGTGCCGATAATGTTTACCCCCGCCGCCTTAAGCGGCAGCGCCAGATTCAAGGGCGTCTGGCCGCCAAACTGCACGATCACGCCCACCGGCGCACCGGACGAAGCTTCGTGCTCGCAGATGGCGAACACGTCTTCCAGGGTCAAAGGCTCAAAGTAGAGTCGATCGCTGGTGTCGTAGTCAGTCGAGACCGTCTCCGGATTGCAGTTGATCATGATGGTCTCGTAACCATCGTCGCGCAGCGCAAACGCCGCGTGGCAGCAGCAGTAATCAAACTCGATTCCTTGTCCGATCCGATTGGGCCCGCTCCCCAGGATGATGACTTTCTTCTTCGCGCTGGGCGCGGCCTCGTCTTCCTCTTCGTAAGTCGAGTACAGATAGGGCGTGTAGCTCTCAAACTCAGCGGCGCAAGTGTCCACCCGTTTGTAGACCGGCGAAATGCCGTGCTTCTTTCGCAGATGGCGGACTTTTTCCTGCGCCCCTTTGCCGTCGAGCCTCCACACCCCGGCCAGGCGTCCGTCGGAGAAACCCATGCGTTTGGCCTGGCGCAGCACTTCGGTCGGAATCGATTCCATCGGATGCTTTTCCAGCTCAAGCTGCATGTCATTGATCTCTTTGAGCTGGTACAAAAACCACGGATCGATGGAGGTCATCTTGGCCAGTTGCTTGACCGTGTGTCCCTGCCGCAAGGCATAACGAACGTAGGAAAGCCGCTCCGGATGCGGCGTCACCAGCCGTTGAGTCAGGATCTTCGGCTCGATTTTCTCCGAACCCGTCTTCTTACCGGTATCGAGCGCTCGCACTCCCTTGAGCAGCGCTTCCTTGAAGGTGCGCCCAATCGCCATAACTTCGCCCACCGACTTCATCTGCGGGCCCAGGCTTTCATCGGCGCCGGGAAACTTTTCGAACTGCCATTTGGGAATCTTCACTACCACATAATCGAGCGTCGGCTCGAAACACGCGGGTGTCTTGCGCGTAATGTCGTTAGGAATCTCATCCAGCGTGTAGCCGACAGCCAGCTTGGCGGCAATCTTCGCGATGGGAAACCCGGTTGCCTTCGAAGCCAGCGCCGACGACCGCGAAACCCGCGGGTTCATCTCGATGACGACCATACGGCCAGTCGTGGGATGAACGCCAAACTGAATATTCGATCCGCCAGTCTCGACACCGATCTCGCGAATCACCGCGATGGCAGAGTCGCGCATGGCCTGATATTCGCGGTCGGTCAATGTCTGTGCCGGAGCGACGGTGATCGAATCGCCGGTATGCACGCC
>JBOGLD010000217.1:0-11615 GCA_050745885.1 Terriglobales bacterium | reverse complement strand
AAGGAACTCACCGAGGCTAATCTGCGCCTCGTCGTCAGCCTCGCCAAGCGCTACACCAATCGCGGACTGGGATTTCTCGACCTGATTCAGGAAGGCAACATCGGCCTGATGAAGGCCGTGGACAAATTCGAATACCGCCGCGGGTATAAGTTTTCGACTTATGCCACCTGGTGGATTCGGCAGGCGATTACTCGTGCCATTGCCGATCAGGCACGTACGATTCGTATCCCGGTGCACATGATCGAGACCATCAACAAGCTGATCCGCACCTCGCGGCAGCTGGTGCAGGAACTGGGGCGCGAACCGACGTCGGAAGAAATCGCCAAGCGCATGGACATTCCAGTCGCGAAAGTGCGCAAGGTACTGAAGATCGCACAAGAACCCATCTCTCTCGAGACCCCGATCGGCGAAGAGGAAGATTCGCATCTGGGCGACTTCATCGAGGACCGCGCTGTCGTTTCACCGGCCGAGGCCGTGATCAACGTCAACTTGAAGGACCAGACTTCGCAGGTTTTGCGCACGCTGACGCCGCGTGAAGAAAAGGTCATCAAGATGCGTTTTGGTCTGGAAGACGGCTCGGAGCACACGCTGGAAGAAGTGGGCCAGTCTTTTGCCGTAACTCGCGAGCGCATTCGCCAGATCGAGGCCAAGGCGTTGCGGAAGTTGCGGCATCCCTCGCGTTCGCGGAAGTTGCGGGCGTTTCTGGATGGAGTGCGGGACTAAGACCTGGCCGCGGATTTCACGGATCAACCCCGATTAAGGGCACGGCTTCGGTCGTGCCTTTTTCTTTTCCCGATTCCGGAATAGATTTTAAGAAATTTCTGATGTGGTTCCATTCCAATATCAGGAAAGAAATATCATGGGGTCTGGCAGGACAGCGTTTGGAGGGTGTTGCCAGTGGGTACTGGCCGCTGCCTGCGAAGCAGTCGAGTGGCCTAGTCAGCCATTAGGGTTCGAATCCCTCGCCCTCCGCGGTCACTCGAGGTTTACTAAAGAAACTTGACAAGCTCTTCAGCGGGATTATGATTGTTATGCAGGCAGCGTCCAGAATTAGTATTCAAGCTCCGAGTGACTCTCGGGGCTTTTTGTTTTTTGGAGCGCCTCGGACCGCCCACTCTCCGCTATCGAGATCGAATGGGTCCCTATCGGCCTTCATCTCAACCACGGCTTCACTGAGTGCGTGCACAAAATAACCACGCCTCCCACGGCAGGATTGAGACAGGACGGAGCAATATTCTTTTCGACGGCCTGGGCTCTAATTATCATTGCGAAATATGCAGGCTGGAGTCTTTTTTCCCACTTTTCCTTCCCTTTCCACAAAGAAGACTCGTCCTCCACAGTTTCTGCACAACTAAGCATCGATTTTCCATTGCGATTGATTCTGCATTCGCGCAGAGTGCTTTCAGTGCAAACGTGAGATGCATTGAGCCTGTTCGCGACTGTGACAGAGTGGCGGTGACCGGTGGTTCTCGAGGGTGAACCATCGGGAGGGTTTTTAGAAATGCGCTTCGGCGCGTTTCAGGAAAACTCGGGCGTTGCGGCCTCCTCAGAGAGTCCTTCCCTAAAAAGCAGGACTGGCGCCGCCCGCTTTCGCAGTTCGCCGCGGGACAATATCCGCGAGTCTAGTACTCGCAGATGAATCGCCCGCAGGGTGCGCCGGACAAACGTGCGCTTCTTCGGGAGCGCGGTTTTTCCGGCCGCAGTTTGCCGCTGACGCGGTGAAACCTGCCGGCGTAGCACTCACGAGCAATGCGGCCCGGGTGGCTGGCCTGGGCCGCATTTTATTTTTGGACATCCTTGGCCACGGATTTTCTCGGATCGACACGGATCGAAGAAGATCGTGGTAGGTCAGTTCTAATTTTCGCGTTGATGAAATGCTTCATCCTGTACCGCCTTCAGCCGTAACGGATCTGGCGCGGAGCAGATATCCAGTGCCTTCCATTGCGGCGCTGCGCGCAGGGTCCTTCGGGACTAAAGTCCCTCAGGATGACTCCGGGTGTTGGGCGGATCGAGCCGACCCCGTACCGAAAAGATTCTATGCCGCGAACCCTGGGGGCGCTCATCCATCCAGCTCTTGACGATTCGCTTTTTATTCTCCTACACTAGCACGTATGCCGCCGAAAAAATTCGGTTTGTTCCCGGTTTTCCAAAGACGTTGCGGGGCGTCCACAAGCACCCGGCGGCTACTATCGCTTTCGCGTTTCCATGGCTTTCTTGACCGATAAATAAATTGGCAACTACCGACTACAGTCTCGCGCATACCCTGCCAGCCAATGTTGAAGCCGAGCGGTCTATTCTTGGCGCCATCCTGCTGGACAATTTTTCTTACAACCAGGCGGCTGAACACCTCAAGCCAGAGGACTTTTCGCTCGATTCCCATCGCCGAATTTACACCCGCATGATGGATCTGGCCGAGTCTTCCCGGCCGATCGACATGATTACGTTGGTCGAGGAGTTCGACCGCCACAAGGAACTCGAGGCCATCGGCGATGTGGGCTACATCTCCGGCCTGGTGGATGGAGTGCCAGACCGGCCCAGCATCGAGCACTACATCAAGATTGTTCGCGACAAGGCGCAGCTGCGCGGACTCATCCACGCCGCCAATTCCGCCATTGCCCGCGCCTCCGATCAGAGCGATCCCGCCGAAGAAGTTCTCAACGATGCCGAAGCCGCCATCATGCAGCTTTCCGAGAAGCGCATCGGGCGCGGGTTCATGGGCGTGCAGGAAATCGTCAAGGAATCCTTCGGATCGGTGGATGCGCTACTGCAGCGCGGCCAGCGCATCACAGGACTGGCCACGCATTACACCGATCTGGATGAGATGACCAGCGGCCTGCAGCGCTCCGACCTGATCATCATTGCCGCCCGGCCTTCCATGGGGAAGACCGCCTTCGCCATGAACATTGCCGAGAATGCATCGATCGAAGACCAGAAAGTGGTTGGCATGTTCTCGCTGGAAATGTCGCGGGAGGCGTTGCTGCTGCGGCTGCTGTGTTCGAAGGCCCGGGTGGACTCGCACAAAATGCGCACCGGTTCGCTGTGGCGTGACGATATGGACAAAGTCGTCCACGCCATGGAGCAACTGGCGCATGCGCCCATTTTCATCGATGACACGCCGGGCATCAGCCTCAGCGAAATGCGCGCCAAGTCACGGCGCCTGCAGCAGTCGCAGGGCAGGCTCGATCTGATTATCGTGGACTACCTGCAGCTCATGTCGGGCGGGGGCAGGCGCTATGAAAACCGCACCCAGGAAGTGTCCGCCATCTCGCGCGGACTGAAGGGCCTGGCCAAGGAACTCAAGGTGCCGGTGGTTGCCCTATCTCAGTTGAGCCGCGCACCGGAAAGCCGGGGGGGCGACCATCGTCCCCAACTCGCCGACCTGCGCGAATCGGGATCGATCGAGCAGGACGCGGACGTGGTCGCGTTCATCTTCCGGGAAGAAGTCTACAAGCCCGACGAGCCCGAGCTGGACGGCATTGCCG
Source organism: Terriglobales bacterium (assembly GCA_050745885.1). Lineage (GTDB taxonomy): Bacteria > Acidobacteriota > Terriglobia > Terriglobales > Acidobacteriaceae > JAIQFF01. The sequence goes on along the minus strand of JBOGLD010000217.1, from coordinate 8,133 downwards.
AGATCATTATCGCCAAGCAGCGCAATGGCCCCACAGGCCGAATCAAGCTGGCTTTCGTCAAGCGGTCCACCCGCTTCGAGTCCATGGCCCAGGACGGCATGGGGTCACCGGAATAAGCGATTCCAGGCAGCCAATTTCACTACAACTCCGCTTCCACATCCTGTGGAAAGCTTGTGGAAGCGAAGGTCTATTTTATTTGAACGTCCGCCGGCCTACGCGTCGAGGATTTCTTTCCCGACGCCAGAAACTCGTAACCCGCGTGGATGGTGCCACTTAGTCCCAGGCCCAATTCGAACTCCAACGGGCCAGGTGTTTCAGCATGACTGGTACAAGCTTTGGGATTTGCACATTTAAAGGGACACTGCCCTAGTGGTTTTGCGGGTTGGCGGGGATAATCTCAGCCAGGCTCCCAGGCTACGCGAGCATCTGGAATCGCTCTGGCCGGGCCGTACCTGGGGGTTAAAACGAAAGCGCCCCAGACCCAGGTTTGAGTCTTGGGACGCCCGTCGAACAGCCCTCCCCCAGAACTGCTCAACCGCAGCCTAAATTTCCTCCCGCCTGAGGTAAATGGCTCGGTCGTGCCAGCCATGCGGCACTACCAGGCTACAAGAGAAGTACGAACCTTCGCTTTAGGGGAAGTCAGCGGAACGTGGTCCAGAGGTTGTCGAAGAGTCTTAGAGGCTGGAGGCCCCACATCTCCCAGCATCTTGCATGTAGGGCCACAAGCCGGGACCACGGGCGTATTGTGTCATCGGAAAAAGTTTCGAGGTTGAAAGAGATCTAAGAGTCGGTTTACCGACGCCCGGCGAGGGAATGCACGGCCGGCAAACGACCTCGGTATATTGAGCCAACCCTAGCACCGCGGATGAGCCAGCCCTCTAACGCCCCTAACGCTCACAAGGAGAAGCGCCGATTAGGCTCTTGGAGGCGGTAGCTCGCATTCGGAGAAATATGCACCCCGCGTGGCCCTGCTCGAAAGCCTGACCAGGGCAAAACCGGGAACTGCGCTATGACACGTGCAAGAGAACTTTTTCGCGCGCTAGCTCTACCGCCGGCGGATTTTGTGCGTTTGCTGTTCGCGCGCCGGGGAACGACCTTACCCCCTAACGACCCGCGACACTCCGACGTACCGGTGCTGCGCCGGGCCGAGATCGCCGCCGTGTACCATAACCAGCGCGTGGCGGGTGATTTCTACGAATTCCTGCGCGTGGGCCCATCTCGCGTGTTGTTCGGTCTGTTCGACGTGGCCGGCCGCAGGGAGGACACGCGCGCCATCCTGGTCGCCGCGCAGAACACCTTTCGGACTCTTGCACCCAAGCTGTTTGCCGGGCAGAACTTGAACGAGGCCGAGGCGATGGTTGGCCTGACCCATAAAGTCAACCTTACCATCCTGCGGGTTGCCGGGGGCATTCGCAGCTGTCCAGCTTTTATTGGTTGCTACAACGAGGACCTGGGCACGGTCTGTTACACCAACGCCGGCCACACTCCCGGACTGCTGCGCGACGATTCCGGAATCACGCAACTGGAGGCCAGCGGCCTGCCGCTCGGCATTTTCTCTCATTCCACCCACAGCGCCTCAACTTGTGCCCTGGGACCGGGCGCGGCGCTCTTGATTGTTTCCCGCGGTATTGTGGAGGCCGAGTACAACGATGAAGAATTCGGTCTGGAGGGCACGAAGAAAAGTCTTCAGCGGGCCACCGCCCAAACCGCCCAGGACTTGTGCCTGGCCATCCTCCAGGCCGCTGAGCAATTCATGGACACCGCGCCGACCCACGACGACATCACTGCACTGGCACTGCTTCGTTACCGATAGAGCGGAGGGGGATCGAGCACTCCTCGGGTCCGGTGCGGGCACAAAACCGGACACAACCGGCCTAAGGTCGGCTCCATCACTCGCTCATGAGCAGAATGCGCGGAAGACCTGAGTCTCGCTTGGTGAATTCCCAATACCTCACTAGGATCGAATACACCGTCAGGCCGATCTCGCCTTCTCCCCACAGGGCGTAGGCCAGGGACTGTTGCATCAGGTTGCGCCGGGTGAGCCCCAAGACAATACTCTTCGGGTCCAGCAATTCACTGAGGTACGCAATCGAGTTTGCAATCGCAACGGCTCCCCATACCTCCACTACAAAGTTGTGCCCTTCGGAGACTACGCGGACGCGCAGAGACGACAGGAACTCACTTCGATTGTCCAGAAGATTCACATGAAGAAACGCCAGGGGACCATCGACGTTGAAATTCTCTTCAATTTTATGAAGCAATTCCGCACGGTAGGCAGCGTCGTCCGCATGATGCGGAACCAGATTCACCTTTTTACCCTTGATGGAGTCCCAAAGCCGGGCCGAGGCGTCGTCCACAAATTTAAGGTCGGCGACGCGCATTTCGGTGGCCCGGAAGTAGCGGCTGATCGCGCTGAACGACAGAAGCACGACGATGAAGATTCCAGCGATGATTACTCCTGCGGGCCGTTCCACAACATTGGCCACCAAGGTATAGGCAAAGACGAGGGTGATAAGGCAGAAATAGGCGGCCAGCAAAAGCTTCCTGGGTTTTTTCAGCGTACATTCACGCCACAATGCGAGCGCAACGGCCACCGCCGCAGACAACATCAGCACCAGGACGCCGGTGGCATACGCGCTGCCTTGCCTCTCCACATTGGCACGGAACACCAGAGTGATCAGGACATCGATCGCCAGCAGCAGCAAAACCAATGGGCGCCGATATGCCACCCAACGAGGAGCCATTCCAAAACGGGGGAGGTAGCGCGGAATGAGACTCAATAAACCGGTCATGGCCGAGGCACCAGCAAACCAGAGCACGAGAATCGTGGAAAGGTCATAGATGCTACCGAACACATTGCCCAGAAGCTGGTGAGCCAGATACGCGATTGCCCGGCCATCGGCAGGGCCTCCAGCACGGTAAGCGCTCTCGGGGATGAGCAGTGTCGAAACCAGACTCGACATCAACAGCATGATGCTCATGATGAGCGCGGCCGTCAGCAAGAGTTTCCTGGTGGCGCGAATTCTGCCCTGCGGTGGCGCTCCCCTCAGTTCGTCATCGTCCCCGGACACGAACGGCATGACCGATACGCCGGTTTCGAACCCGCTCAACCCCAGAGCCAGCTTCGGAAACACGATTGCGGATGCCACAAAGATTGCCGTCCAATCCCCGAACGAATGCAAACTCCAGTACCAGTGGGCAAACAGTTGCGGCTGCAGGACGATAAGCCGAAGTCCCCAGATCAGGACGAACGCGTTCAAGGCGATGTATGGGATGGCCACGGCCGCAGCAAGGCCGATCGCTTCGTGAAACCCCAGCAGAAACACACCCGCGAGCAACAGCAATAATACGAGCGTTACTACAACGTGGGCACCCCCGATGTAGGGTTCCAGCACGGGATTCGCAATCGCATGCCGGGCAGCATCGGCCGCGGAGAGCGTCATGGTAATGACAAAGTCGGTTCCGGCAAAACCGAGCAGGATCAGCACAAAGATCTTGCTCTTCCATCCAGAGAACAGATTTTCGAGCAACGCGATCGATCCCTGCCCCGCGTAGGAGCGGCTGGCAACTTCGGCATAAACGGGAACCGCGCCCAGCAGGGTGACCAAAATCAAAATCCCTGTTGCCGGAAGGGAAAGGATACCGACTGCGAGGAGCGCAATTCCAGGCTGATATCCCAGCGTGGAAAAGTAGTCCACGCCGGTCAGCCATAGCACCAGATACCATGGGTGGGCGCCTTCGCCAGTGTCCGGTTCATCCAACCGCTTACCGCTGAGGAGCAGTCTGCCCAGCGCGGTTTGTGGCAACTCGGTGCGCCGCGCCGGCAAATTCGGAACATTGCGGTTAGACGATCCCATGCTTTCCCTGCACGAGAGACTCCAAAGGCTTGGTCCTGGGAGCGGATCTTTCAGCCATCGCCGGGATCGCCAGGGGCCGTTTCGGGTAGTTTGCTCCCGCCCTCCCCATCGCTTCCCTTTTAATGTTGTTCGGCCACAACCGGCTTCTCGGAAACATCATTTCGTTTCTCGTAGTATCGATCAGCTTCCTCGATCATTTTGGAAGCGGTGCCCGCGGTTATGAGCCCATCATGCAGGGCCTGCTCGATCGCGCTCTTTTCGGCTACGATCAATCGCGCCCGCGCGATGTTAAGCTCTTCTACAAGGCGTCCCTGGTCCTCTCCGAAAATAGCCTCGACTGCGCGGTTTGCATCTTCACTTCTAGCCTCAAGGTCATTGTGTAAGGTCCGGTATACCGGGCGTGAGATCAACTGTTTACGCGCCATGTCTTCCAATTCGGAAAGGGAAGATGCAATTGCGATCTGACGGACGCGCGCGCGTGAATAATCATCTTCATCGTTCTTCCCAAGCCCCAGCAGGCGAATGAGCGGCTTTATTGTGCTGCCTTGCAGGACGATCGTAAATGCGACAACTCCGAAAGTCATGGTCAAGAGTTGGTCCCGGTAAGGGAAGCTTCGCCCCAGGCTCAAAACCAGAGCAAGCGAGAGCGCCCCGCGCATTCCTCCCCAAACCATCACGTGCTGCCAGCGCAAAGAAATCTTAGGCGAGGAGAAGAGATTACTGATGGGAACAATTCCGTACACCACCAATGCTCGCCCCGCCAGAACGGCCGCCACAGTCAGCAACACAGCGGCCCAGCTACGAGACAAATCGCCGAGACGCACCTGAAGTCCGATGAGCAGGAAAAGGATCGAATTGATCAAAAATGAGGCGTACTCCCAGAATGACCATAAAGCAACGCGGGTGCGTGAACTCATCCCGGCGCGCACGCCAAAATTGCCGATCATCAATCCCGCGGCCACGGTAGCAATCACTCCGGACAGGTGCAGTGACTGGGCAAGAAGATAAGCCCCGTAGGCGAGGACGGTGGTAAGGGTGATCTCGATTTCAGGATCATCGATTCTCTGGGTGAGCTTGCTGAGGGCGTAACCTGAGATCACTCCCACGGCGGCGCCGCCCATCACCTCGACCACAAAAGCGCGAAGGCCGGCCACGATGGCGAAGTGAGAACTGGCGACCGCGGCAAAGAGAATTCCGTACAGCACAACCGCTGTTCCATCGTTAAAGAGGCTCTCTCCTTCCACGATGATTGTGAGCCTTTTATCAACCGCCATGTCCTTGAAGATGGCCAGCACGGAGATGGGGTCGGTCGCGGCAACGATCGCACCAAACACCAAGGCAACCAGGATGGGGATTCCGAGCGCCCATTGCAACGCGAAGCCGGAAATCAGAGTTGCGGCTAACACTCCGAATGTAGCGAGCAGGCAAATCGGAACAAGACTCTCCCGCAATTGCCGGAGCTGAATCTTCAAACTGCCCTCGAACAAAAGAGCGGGAAGAAAAATAATCAAGCTCACTTCGGGCGTTAACCAGTCGGGCGGATGAGAGAAGAGGCTTTGCACGATGGGCAGATGGAACGATCCGAGCGCCAGTCCGCCCAAAACCAGCGCGACGGTGTACGGGACCCGCAGACGCGCGGCGATGACGGCAATGATGGAAGCCGCAATCAGCAGCCAGATCAGGAATTCGACCGTGGAAATCGGCGTCATGGGTCAGTGTCCCCTCGATTCTTTCTTCCCGCCAAAGACTACACCGGCGAAGGCCGCGCTCCCGAGACGAGCGCCGACGAGAAGGGCTCGGAAATCGACCGGAGGTGCAGGTCACGCTGCGGAAATGGAATCTCGATGCCGCGCTCCCGGAAGGCGTCAAACAGCGCAAAATAAAGATCGCTCTTCAGCCTGGCCGGGGTCTGCACTTGCTGGATGGTCCAGACCCGAAGCTCGAAGTCGAGCGAACTGTCCCCGAAATCGAGGAAGATCACTTCGGGCCCGGGGTCGGCGAGCACGTCCGGGTGGCTTTGCGCGATGGCCAGGATGACTTCACGAACGACTTGGGGATTGCTGCCATAGGAAACTCCCACAGGAAGTGCGATTCGGACTCGCCGGTCATTGGCTGTCCAATTCGTGACCCGCTGGTTGATGAACTCGGAGTTGGGAACGATGATGACCAGATTGTCATTGGTACGGATCCACGTACTACGCCCCCGCAATCGGACCACATCGCCATAGGTATTGCCGACCTCAATGCGGTCTCCTAGTTTAATGGGTTGCTCCAGCAACAGAATCAGGCCGGCGACAAAATTGCTTACGATGGCCTGCAGGCCCAGGCCGACACCGATCCCCAGCGCGCCGCCCACCACCACCAGGCTGCTGAGATCCAGGCCCAGAGATTGTAGACCGACAATAAGCCCGAGAACGAACAGTAAGTACGAGATCACTTTTGCGACCGCGTACTGCTGCCCCAGTTCCAAAGGCGTATGAGTGAGGACTCTCTTCTGCAGGAATTGCATCGTAAAATGAGAGAAGAGGACCAGCACGCAAAGGAAACTCGCGGCTTTGAGTAGAAAGACCAACGTGATGGGCAGTCCTCCCAGCCTGAATAGCGGCTGCGTGAGATACCGTTGCAGCCGTAACCCGGCCTCGCCGAAGGCCGGGGCATACCAGGTGCCGAGCACTCCGACCGCGATCAGCAGCGACAGTGAGACCCCGAACAAGGCGACTTGCCGTCCACGTGACATTTTCATGGGTGATGCTCCTTCCTGGGCGCATAGAGTTTATGCTGAACCAGTGGTTCGCGTGCCCAGCGTCTCCAAAAGTCTCTCACAGGGCGCTGATTGAAAAATCGTGGTTCCACAACTGGAGGTGGTGACTGTCAATCCCGATTGAAGACTATGCGCTGATCGGCGACTGCCACACCGCGGCCCTGGTCTCAAAACAGGGATCGATCGACTGGCTTTGCCTGCCTCACTTTGACTCTGCCGCCTGTTTCGCGGCGCTGCTTGGAACCGCGGAACACGGGCACTGGGTGATTGCGCCCGCGGAACCGATTCGCAGCGTTCGTCGCCGCTATCGAGCAGGGACCCTGATTCTCGAGACCGAATTCGAGACCGACCATGGATCGGTCTTGCTGGTCGATTGCATGACGCCGCCTAACGACGTGCCAGAGGTTTTGCGGCTGGTCATCGGCACGCGCGGACAGGTTCCGATGAAGTTGGAACTGGTGATTCGATTCGACTACGGGTCGGTGGTTCCCTGGGTGACGCAATCCGACCACGGTATCTCCGCCATCGCCGGCCCCGACATGCTTAGTTTGCGGACGGCAGTCCAGCTTCGCGGCGAAAACCGCAAGACAGTTGCCGAATTTACGGTGACGGAAGGTCAAAGCGTTCCCTTCGATCTCACCTGGTATCCATCCCATCGTAGCGAACCCTCGCTGCTGGATGTTGCGGAAGAGATCCGGAACACGGAGAAGTGGTGGCTGGAATGGTCACATCGTTGTTCGTATCAGGGGAAGTGGCATGACGCGGTGTTGCGATCTTTGATCACGCTGAAGGCCCTGACGTTTTCTCCCACCGGGGGAATCGCCGCCGCCCCCACGACCTCACTCCCTGAACTCATCGGCGGGGTCCGAAACTGGGACTATCGTTTCTGCTGGGTGCGCGATGCCACGCTCACGCTCCAGTCCTTGCTCAACGCCGGTTATCTTGAGGAAGCCGCGGCTTGGCGGGAATGGCTTCTGCGCGCGGTGGCGGGAAGCCCCTCCGAGCTGAATATCCTTTACGGACTCCACGGTGAACGCAGGCTTACCGAACTCGAACTGCCGTGGCTGCCGGGGTACGAAGGATCGGCGCCGGTGCGCACCGGCAACGCTGCCTACAAGCAGTTCCAGTTGGATATTTTCGGCGAAGTTGCCAATACTCTTTTTCAGTGCCGGCAGGCAGGACTCGGAGCGAACCCAGAGATTGGCGAGGGCATAGTCCAGGCGCTTCTTCAATTCCTGGAGACGGGATGGGAACGTCCCGACGAGGGCATCTGGGAAATGCGGGGTCCGCGGCGCCAATTTACTCATTCCAAAGTGATGGCTTGGGTAGCCATTGACCGAGCGGTTCAGTCCATCGAACGAGGCTGGCTTTCGGGAGACATCGCCCATTGGCGCGTGCTGCGAGACAAGATCCACAACCAGGCCTGCACCCAGGGCTTTGATGCCGGATTAAATTCCTTCGTGCAGTATTACGGTTCGCGGCACCTCGACGCCAGTCTGCTCATGATTCCGCTGG
>JBOGLD010000216.1:0-8947 GCA_050745885.1 Terriglobales bacterium | reverse complement strand
GAGAGTTCCTTGCTAATGTCTGGGGCAGCGCCAAACCATGTCTCGGCAAATCCCGCCTGTAAGTGATCGAAGGAATGGTGCGCCCTGAGAGATTCGAACTCCCGACCTTCTGGTTCGTAGCCAGACGCCGGAAAACCTATCTCGTTGACTTGGAATCGCTTAGAACTTCCCAGGGCGCATTTAGTTGTCCCCGAAGTTGTCCCCTACAAGCTTGCTGCGAGTTTGCCTCACAAACCGCACAAGAGCTTTTCGTGTGCCTAGAATCTGAACCGGATTAGCGTAGGGGGGCGAAACCGAGTGGAAACCAGGTGTTTCACCTCAAAACCTTTCGCTGCTTTTTGGAAAACGAGATGGCCATCGCCGCAAGAATCAACGACAACACGTCCAAGCCTATGCAGACGTTCCACAGTTCGGCGCTCTTTTGATAGTGGTGCCATACTACGCAACTAATAGCCAAAAAAGCGGTCACCAGCACCGCCAGTTTCAGTAAGGTCAGAACACGTCGTCGCTTTTCTGGTGTCGTGTTCACGACTTACCATCCTTTCAGGCGCCGCGAATAAAAAAGCTAAGACTCCCGCTTATAGTGTTGAGATTGCCAAAACAATGCGCAGCCTAATAGTACAAACCCAACATTGCGATCCCACGAAAAGACGCGGTGCCATTGTATCTGCCCGTGGCCGCCTTTGTGTTTCCGCGGGACTTTTTTTTGATGCAGAGAACCTACAGTACTGCACATCCCTCGTGCAGGACGCCAGAGGCAGCGTGATCGTGGCTATGGTGCGGGTGCGGGCAAGCTGAAGATGGCCCCGTTAAGTCCTGTGAAATTAGGGTTTTAAGGGCGTTCGCTAGGCGTAACTAGCGAACGCCTCATCGAACCTAGTATAGTTAGAGTCGTACGTAAAGGAACTGGAAAAATCCCCCCTTGCATCAAATTAGCTTATAATCTTGCTCTTTTGCCGCCGGTCCTGAACGGAGAACTTTTAAGTCGATGCCTGATTCTCCAGTGCCAACTTTGTTAGCGATGCTCATATGCGACCAGGTCATCACTGACGCGGAAACCAAAAAAAAGACTCTCGTAGGAGTCTTCGACAGGTACTTGACGACCGGGGTTCCACTAAGGGCAAATTTGGCCGTTTATGCGAAGCTAGTGGATGCGGTGGGTTCCTATTTGTTCATGTTGAGGATGGTCAATCTCAAGAACGAGAATCCGGTTATTGACCTCAAGACGAATTTGTTTGAATGGAAGGAACCGCGCCAAGCGATGGAGCTTGCTCTCAATTTCCGAGGGATTCCGATTCCGGAATTTGGGGCATATGAGTTTCAGTTATACGCAAACGAGGTTTACGTCGGCCGTGCCACAATAGACGTGCAGCGGCTGGCTCTTCCTCAACAAGGACCTGGTGGGTCAGGCCCGGGCGCACGCAGGTCTTAGGAGTTTAAAAACATGGCAGCAATAGCACCCGATATCAGTCAGTCGCTTACGGCATCTGGAGCAAAGACCGAGCAGCCTCAGGTGAACGAGCCCGTCGCCGAGGTCTTATCAGCCACCTCACCCCGACTGTCGGTGCAGTTCGTGCAGTGGGCAGGTAAGCCGGCTCGCATTTCGTTTGGCAATATACGAGACCCCCGTTTGCGTGTGCGTGAGCCCATTCCCGTTAACATTCGAGAGGAAGGTGGATCCACGCTAGCGGTGTGGGACGAAATCAACGAATTTGGCCAGGGAGATTCGATTTCGGAAGCCTTGGATGACCTTGCTCACACTGTTGCGGAGCTTTATCTCTCGCTCGCAGCGGAACAGAATAGATTGGGTTCAGATCTGCAAGCGGTCTGGCGGACGCTTGATCAGCACGTGACAAAACGCTAATCCATGAAGGTCCATGAGTTCGAGCGACTGGTCACAAAACTTGAACTGAAGACCCGCAATGCTGGCGACCGCCTTGCTTGGTTCGAGTATGATGGAAGGGTCATTACCAGAACAAAAAGATCACACGGAAACAAAGACCTTCCGGCAAATCTCATTCGACAGCAACTCAAACTAAACGAAGATCAGTTTTCGGGCCTGATAGCTTGCTCTCTCTCCAAGGCCGATTACATCGAAATCCTTAGGACAAAAGGCCTGCTTTCGTAAGCTGACAGCCAGCCGCCTTTGTGTAGCTTCTGCCCCTGCGTGAGGGATTTGCGCGAAGGCAGGGTCCTGGGAGGCGCACAGCCCCATCATCGAACCCCTTTCCACAACGGATCCAGAAGCAAACGGGATTTCCGCCGGTGTCGGTTGGGCTGTGGGCGCGCGGGCGGGGCGATGGATTCGGGAACGAGCAAAGACTGGCGAGAGACAATGCTTAGGGGAGGCACGATCTGCCTGGCCGGCGGGAGGGGTAACGAGGTCAAGCCCCTGGCTACAGCCGAGGCCCTGCAGGGACGGGCGCACAGCGGACAAGGGCAGCGACGCGAGTACTTATCCCCCTCGACCGCAAGCCTGAGCAGGCCGTCAGTCACGCAGTGCAGGTGGACCCAAACCACCGGGCGGCGGCCAAGGGCCAGCAGCTCGAGCCTGAGCTCATCCCAAGTGCGGATCAAAATTCATGCGGGGCCAGAGGTCCGCGGCTCACTAGAAATCTCTCGGCCCTTCGGCCCCGTCTCCCAGGTTCGGGTAGGGCTAGTATGGCGGGGTTACTGCTGTTTTCAAGGGCTTAAAGTAGCGGCGCATTCGGCCTCGATCTTCTCGATGCGCAAGCGTGGTGACGTCTCCCGGGTTTCCCCTCAGGGCAGACCGCGCGGATCCGCTCGACCTCGGCGTCTTTTACCTCAGTGGTGAGGCCAACGGTCAAAGTGAATTGATAGAAACCGCCGGCCAGCCGCTTTGACTTTTCAGCGCGCGGAGGGGTGAATCCGAATGTCTCAACTTGAGAGCATAATTCGGCGCGCAGCTTTTCCTCTTCTGCCGCCAGCTCTTCCAGTCGGGCAGCCTTCAGATCCAGAGCGTCGGCCGTCATGCGCCCCATGGCGACAGTATGCCACATTACATTGGTAGGCATCGATTTATGGGCTCGCGCGAGGCGCCCATTTACTCCGCCAGCTAGACGGCGCAGCTGCAATCACCGTCAGAACCGGATAGCACTTGCAATGCAAGCTAGGCGACGAGGGGGCCGGCACTTCTCGGGGCCAAGGGATGAGGCTTCACAAAATTACGTACTGTGAAGTTTTCTGATTCTTTTGGACTATTCAAAGCCTAAGACCGGTGTTCGATATCAGCCGGCGGCACTTCTGGGCACGCTGTTCGGAGTCACGCCGCTGCAGGCGGCATCTCCGCGCGAAGGCGCATCCGCGGATTTTGAAGCACACACATCGCAACACTAAGCATCTGTGGTTCAGCGAGATAGACGAAGGTCGTTGGTGTTTTGGGTCACAATGCGGTGTACTCCCCTGGCGCGTATGTGAAGGTGAATGACGGGCAGGATTCACGAGCCCGTTGTGGATGCCATGATGGGTGTCTGATTTTGATTAACTGATTTTCGGGGTCGGTTATCAGTGGTTTTTTTAAATCATCAGTGCAAACACAGGGCTTAGCTTTAAGATGGGCCAAGACAATGCCAAAACAATCAATGAGAATCAACGGGAGGGGTGGAACGCGGGTCGGCGCGGGGCGCCGCCTTGGATCAAAGAATCGACCCCGGGATCCAAGCGTGCCACATCCCAGGTGGGGCGGAAGGCGACCGGGGGCGGGTCGGCCGGTTGGCTCTACGAAACTCCTGGCGAACGCAGCGGCCTTAGCCGGCGTCGCTGTTCCAAAATCCCTCTGAGAGCGAGGGCTGCAAATGCTTGATTTTGCGCGGAGGGTCCGGGCGGTTTTTCAGGTTCGAAAAACACCAGATTTTGGAACACGGAGACTGGTCAGACCGAGAGTTCTGCCGGCGGGATGTACACCCGATACTCATAGGCGTGCCCTACGGAGGCTGAGCGTTTGACGTAATTGCCCGCCTCCAGCCGCTCCAGGTTAGCAAGGGTTGCCTCGCGCGACCGCTTCAAATCGGCCGCAATCCGGCTCGTGGGAACGGGAATGCCGCGCTCAACGATCCCGACGGATGTCTCGTTCTCCCCGGGTTCGACGTCGGTCACGTGCGCGAGCAGCCAGAGGTATTCCCAGATGCTCGACCCCATGCTTCGGCGGTGGTTCAGGAGTCGATCCGATACCGGGAGCATGCGCGCGCTGGCGGCCATAAGGGCAATGTTAGCCCACTCCTGTAGTTTCTTCCTACCCTAGCGGTTTACTACTCATCTTGTCTGCCCGGCAGATGCGTGCAAACCTATGCAGTATGGGCACTGCCCAGAAGAACAGTTCAGTCGCTGAAATTCCGCGGCTGCTTTTCAGTCGCCAGTCGGCCGCCAAGGCCCTCGATGTCTCGGTGCGGATGATCGACTACGCAATCGCGTCGGGACTACTGCAAGCCAGGCGCCTGAACAGCCGCACCTTGATCCCAGCGGAGTCGCTGGAGAGGTTCGCCGCTACGGATCAGGTCATCCCAAGAGCGCCGGCACACTGTCAGGAGTGTGCGTAGTGGGCGATCAAGAGTCAGATCGTCATTACCGGGCCGAGTCGGCCTCAGCGATTCTGGAGTCCATCCACTCGCTGGCCAGGCAGAACCCCGAGGCCTTCGGGGAGCTCGTTGTGAAGATCCTCTGCAAACTGGCGGAATGGGATCGTGGCGCTTACGAGTATTTGATGAGCGGAGTGGTCTCGCGAGAGCTGCGTGCTGCGGGCCTACTGGTCGCCCTGGAGCAGGCGAAGCAAGCGCTCTCACAGGGACACGCGGACCGAGTGGAGGAAAGAGTAAGCGCGATCGAAGGCTGGGTGCACGCAATTGAATACCTGGGTTCGCAGGAGAGATTGGAGCTTCTGTTGGCACAAGAGCAGAAGCCCGGGGCGGCATCCCCGCAGACATACCTCATGTGAAGAGGTTGGCAGAATTTTGGAACCGGAATTGAACATCTCGGCGGGCACTGCCGGGTTCGGCGGAGGCGGGACACCCTCGTAATCCATGGGCATCCCCGACACTACCGGCCTCGGTTTAGAAGACGATGAGCTGCAGCGCCGTGCAGCACTGTCCAGTCAACTCGCTCCGCCCATCACAGGCCTCCCGCCGAAGCCGCAGGGTGCGCCTCCCGTTCACATTCCGTCTCCGTCACAGAACGACAAAACCCCGCCTTTGACTCTGCGCGGAATCTCACCGCAACTCGAGCAGCGAACTGCTGCCGATGAGGCCGAAGCCAAGCGCCTGCAGGAAACTGGCTCTGGAATTTCGCAAATCCAGCACGGCTCGAAGCCGGGTGGAATTGGCATTGCCAAACCTCACCCAGTTCTGGGCACAGCGCTGCGTGGCTTGGACGTATTGGGCTCGGTAGTCGCACCTGGAGTGATGGCCAATATTCCGGGAACGGAATTACACCACCAGCTGCTTGGCTCAGGTGCTAGAACCCGACTCGGCCAGGATATAGGGGAGCAAGAGAAAGAAGCGCAGACGGCACAAACTCAGGCGGCGACAGAAGCGGTGCCAGCGGAAACTGCGTATAAACAGGCACAAACTGAAGCATTACAGCACCCGCAAGCGAAACCAAAGGAGGAAGAGTGGTCCGTGGTTCCTGGAATGGTCGGGCCGAGCGGGGAAATCGTCCAGTGGGAAAAGAACTCCGGTCAAATGAGGTTCGCACCCGGACTGACCGGTGCACACGCTCTCAGAGAACCGAATGAGCCCGAGAGGGACAAAGACATTTCAGACTATCTGCAAGCCCACGGTCTGTCGGATACGCCAGCCAATCGCGAACGGGCGCGAACCTCTATCGCTAGTCGCGGCAAACAGGAACCCGGTAACTACATGCCGCTCTACGATCCGAAGACAGGACAGATCACAGGAGCATGGGACCCTAAGAGCGGTCATCTCATCAGTGCGCCCAAGCTGCCGGGAACGACGTCAGCGGGCGGAGCTATGGCGAACAAGGCTGAGGCACAGAATCAGATGGCCAGTGCCACAGTTCATAGCTTTACCCGCTATCAAAAGACTTTCCATGATCTCTCGCCGAAGCTGACCGAGGATGATCGGCGCGCAATGCAGGTTCTGACTTCGCATCAAGATAATATCGCGCGCGGTTTCCTTGATAAAGCCGCCTCGGGCGTGCTGGACAGCATGTTCGGGGTGCCTCTTACTGGATACTCGGAGAAGGCTATGGGCGGGATTATGACAAAAGATCAGTTCGACAAATTGTCTCCCGCTGGGAAGAAGATGCTGGCCGACTACTTCAACGCCGTGATCCAGAATTTCGGCAACATGAAACAGATCATGGGCTCTATCGGGCGGAATCCTATCCAGCTCCTGGCGGAGATCAATACCATTCCGCTGCCGTATGTTGACTCGCAGACCGCCGACACGATGTTTGCGGACAAACTTGAAGACTTGCGAATGCGTAACCCAAATCTTGCACCCGAGGCATCAAATAGTGCCCAGGGGGGAACCGGAAAAACCTTGAGCATGGCCGCAATTCAGCAGGCAGCGAAAGATAATAATGTATCCGTCGATGAGACGAAGCGGCAGGCTATCGCCGCGGGATATGCGATCCAGTGAGTACCGCCATTGATTTCTCGAAGTACGAGTCTGCCGCACCGGCAGTTCATCAGATCGACTTCAGTAAGTACGAATCGAAACCCGTCTATACGCCGCCTCCACCGGGAACACCAACAATTCCCGATCCCAAAGCATCTTTGAAGATGCCCGAGCAGTATCTAATCGGTGGGGATGAACGACAATCCATTCCTCACCAACTGCTCGAAGAAGGCAAAGGCCTGATTCGAAGTGCAGCCGAAGTTAGCGCTCCGAATATCGGCCGTCAGTTGTACAACCGAGTTACGGGTAAACCTAACAATTTGCCCGAACTTCCTGCGAAGGCAGCAGCATTTACCTTGCCTCTCATGGGCGGCTGGGGCGAAGCCGAGGCGGTTCCGGAAGCGAGTGGGATTCCAGCACCGCGTGAATCCGCACTTCCGGAACCGGAGCCAATTTCGTTTCCGCGTGGAGTCCGCGCGCTTCCGCACGGACAGTATGAAGCTCCAGCCAGTCCTCTGCCTGCACAGAAACAACTCGGCGAAGGCATTCACGAAGGCGAGTACATGGAGGAACCGCCGCCAGTTATTCGGGGCCAACTGCAGCGCGGTGCGATTCCACAGCCGGGTGGTTTTGAGCCGAATCAGCCAGCCCTTCCCTCGAGAGGGCAGCCCATTCGATTGCCAGCGGAATTTCCTCCCGCAAGGCGGCCCGTTATGAGAACGACTCCAAGCACGCCGCTTGAGCCGTTGAGGACAAGAGAGATTGCAGGTCCGGAGTTAACCAACCGGCCGATTGGCGCGATTCCTGCGGGGCCAGCTCCGTCATCCAACTGGCCGCCAGAGGCCGAAGACTATCCCAGGCTAGCTGACGAGATGAAAGCGCAAGCTGCCCCCGAGATGCGCCGACCGGTCACAGAAAACCCCGTGGTCGGAAGCTTCGTCCGAGCCATGCAGAAGTCCGGCTTACCAATCGCGGAGCGACCCAACCTCTTACTCAAAGGCAGTGGCCGCGTGAACCGCATTCTCGGCCCAGAAGAGGATCTGGCCGGCCCTTTGACGAAGAGCGTGCGACAGGCGAAAAGGCGAACGGAACAGTAAGTGCAGGAAGGCATTCGCTTGGCGGACGTTACCCCGGTAATTCTCTACGTGTCAGCAAATGCAGCTATGCTTATGGCGGGAATGGCCTACAAGGAAAGCTATGAAATCTGCCCGAGCGAAGAGGCCGCGCATCCGTATTGCCGTGGTGGAGAGCGACCCTCTGCGGCTCGTGGGTTTCCGAACCCTGTTCGATGCGCAGCCGGATTTCGAGCTGATTTCTGCTTCATTGCGCGACCTCGATATTCAGCAGAACATTGATCTGGTACTGCTGGGCGATCACCCAGGCCAGAACCTGTTCGACCTGATGGCCAGCTTGAAGGTGACCTATCCACGTTTGCCCATTGTCATAACCGGTTCCCGCATGGACCAAGAGACGATTCTCAAGGCCATCGCTTCTGGGGTCAAGGGCTACGTGGACTCCGCTGCATCAGTGGCTGATTTCGCTCAAGCAATGCGGATCGTCAGCCAAGGCTCGGTCTGGGCGCCGCGCCGCATCCTTTCCCTCTTCATTGAGCGCGTGAGCAGTTCGGTCAACCACACTTTTCCCGCTGGGCACGCCACTTTTACTACCCGGGAGCAACAGGTCTTGGAGATGCTGATGGGAGGCCGATCGAACAAGGAAATCGGCGCCCCACTAGGCATCGGAGAGCGCACCGTGAAAGCCCACGTGGCCAAGCTGCTGCGCAAGGTTGGCGTACAGAACCGCATCGCGCTTTCGATGCATGCCTTTACGCACTCGCTGGTTTCCCCACCAAAGCAAAATTGAAGCGAAGGACATGCCTGAAGAGTCCATGACGGGTATGGTTAGACATGGACAGAGATTGTCATTCCGACACTCAGCGGAATCGACGTTGAGATCAGTGCCCCGTGTAGATTGACGATGATCGTTTCTCCAGTCAGAGTTTCAGCTGTGCCATGAATCTTGATCAGGAGCCTTAAAGGGACACGAGTGCTTCTGCGGTATCGACGCGAAATCGGTTCAGAGGACATGGTGAACCAACAGATCAACGATTATTGGATCACACTCTGCATTGGATCGTTAAGACCACCGTCGTGCAGCCACTTCAACGCTTTTTCGATATTGTTGTAATTCGGATGGCAGTTTCTCGTGCAAATGCCGTAAAACGTCGGATGCAGAGTTTTTCCGCTGAAATTGTGAGCTACCCGCCATGTTCCATCGGGTCCCTTTATTTCAACCGAAAGATAAAGGACGTTGTAGTCAACCTCATATGGAATAGTCCGCTCAGTGGTAGTGGT
>JBOGLD010000215.1:0-10452 GCA_050745885.1 Terriglobales bacterium | reverse complement strand
GATTTACCGAGGAGCGCAGGATGACCAGGTCGCCGACGTGCACCGGGACCTTGAAGTCGAGGTGATCGATGGAGGCGGTGACCACGTAATTGCGGCAATGACGGTGCGCGGCCATGGCGGCGGCCAGGTCAATCCAGTGCATCAGGCGGCCCCCGAGCAGTGCGCCTAGAACGTTGGAATCATTGGGCAGGACGATTTCGGCCATCTCTGACTGTGAATCCCGGACCGGCCGGGGCAATACCAGATCTTCACTCTGGGTCATGACTTGTCGCTCGCTCCGGAATCTGAATTCTACGCTGCAAATAAGCCTGAACGTAACATTCCAGCATCTTCTGGATACGCGGATCGGAATGCGAGGACATCCACTGCTTCCGGTCGACGTCGTACTCCAGCGTGCCGTAGGTTGCGGGGCGATGGCCGGCCTCGCCTACAAACCACAGCACCAGGCGTGAACCCTGATCGCGGGCCACCGATATACGGACCGCATCGCAGTCGCGCTCGAGGGGCAGACGGGAACATTTCGCGGCATACCCCAGGTTGCAGAATTCGTGTAGCTCCTGCTCGGAAGGCTGAGCACCTTCATGCCCGGGGGCGGAACAACGGCCATCCCATCCACCGCCCAAGGGCAGGCGGGAAGGGTGCAGCCAGGAGCCGTCCAATTTCTGTACCGGCATGAAGAAGGGGCACGCCAAGATCGAGTTCTCCGCGGTTCGTGATGCATTGTACTCATCGGAAAGGCACATCGCCAACCCTCACCCCAAATCGCTAACCACAAAGGGCACAAAGGAAACTCGCTTGTAGTAATCTCGAATCACATTCTATCGCCCAGAGCGCGGAGCTAAGAGTTAAAGGCCAAGAGCTTCTTCATGGATCGCATTGCACTACTCACCGAAGTGCTCGCGCAAAATCCCGGCGATGCGTTCGCTCGCTATGGCCTGGCCATGGAGTACGCCAACGCCGGAGAAGTTGAACGGGCGCTGGAGGAGTTCGGCAGGCTCCTGGCAGCCCATCCCGACTACACCGCGGGCTACTTCATGGCTGCGCAGACGCTGGCCAAAGCGGAGCGCACGGCAGAAGCCCGGAAGATGCTGGCGGAGGGTATAGCTTGCGCGAAGCAAACGGGAAACAGCCATGCCCAGTCGGAAATGGAAGGCATGCTGGCGGAACTGGAGTAGCAACCTATTCCACCCGCCGCGACATTTTTACCATGGTCTGTTCCACCAGGCCGGGAAACAACTGATAGACCTTGATGGCAGGATGCATGGTCCAGGGCACGACCACTTCCCGCTTCTGCTTCAGGTAGCCGCGCATCACCGCGCGGGCAACACGCTGAACGCTGATTCCGCGGACCGAGGACGGCCGCACTGTCTTTGCTTCTCTTCCCCTGACGGCATTGGCGCTGAAATCCGTGCGCACATATCCCGGGCACACGGTCATGACGTGGATGCCCGAGCCTTTCAGCTCTATGTTGGCCGCCTTGCCGAACGCGTTCATGGCGAACTTGGTCGCACTGTAAACGGCGTGAAAGGGAAGCGGAATGTGACCGGCGACGCTCGAAATATTGATGATCGTGCCCGAGCCTTGCTGCCTCATTACCGCCAACGCAGCCTGCATGCAGGCGACGGTTCCGAAGAAATTGGTGTCGAACGTTTCGCGCAAGGCGTCCATTTCCACCGTAGCGACCGCATCCAGGAGCCCGTGGCCGGCGTTGTTGATCCAGACGTCGATGCGTTGAAAATGGTGCAGGGTGAGGCTGACGACGCGGTCGATTTCTTCGCGGTGGCGAACGTCGCAGGAGAGCGCCAGGGTGATTTCGGTGTGGCCCAGGCGGTCGCGAGCGGCTTCGGCGCGTCCCGCGTCCCGCGACAGCAGCACGACCTGGGCGCTCTCGTCGGCAAAAAGTTTGGCGATGGCTTCTCCGATGCCCATTGAAGCGCCGGTAACCACGACCACCTTGCCGGCGATATCCGTTTTGCTGGATTTCATGTCCAATCTTTACTCTTTCAATGTTGTTCAATCAAGGGCGGGCGTACAATCGGGCCATCGCACTGGCGCCGTGATTGTTCTGGAATTTTGTGAGCCTTCTCCCGCTATTTCCGCTGGATGTGGTGCTGTTTCCGGGCACTCCCCTGCCTCTGCACATTTTCGAGCCGCGCTACAGAGAGATGATCTCCGAATGTCTGGACCGGAAGAAGTCGTTTGGTGTCGTCCGGGCCAAAGAGGAGGGCGTCGCTGAGATCGGCTGCACAGCGGAGATTATCACCGTTACCAAGAAATATCCTGACGGGCGCATGGATATCATGACCGAGGGACGCGAACGCTTCGAGGTGATGCAGGTCAGCCAGGAGCGGTCCTTTCTGCAGGCGGAAGTACTCTACCTTCAAGATGGGCCTGACCAGGCCACGGTGCAGGAAATTGCCCAGGCGGTCAAGCTGCGCGGCGAGATCATGGAATTGGCCGGTTCCGCAAGTGCTTCCGAAGTCGAAGCTCCGCAACTCTCTTTCAGCCTGGTCGGGCCACTGCCGCTCGATCTCGATTTTAAACAGACTCTGCTGAGCATGAAATCAGAAGCTGAACGCATGCAGGCGGTGATTTCCTACTTCGAAGCCATTTTGCCGAATTTGCGGCGGACGGTGCGAGTGCGTCAGAAGGCCGGTGGAAATGGCCACGTTCACTAGATCACGGCAAAGCTTTTTGACCGCGAAGGTCGTAACGGGAAATCTTTTTGACCGCAAAGGTCGCAAACGAGGGCCGCAAAGTTCGCCAAGGGAGTTCGAACTTCGTGTCCTTCGCGCTTTATGAATTCAGGAACCGTCCGAGCCCGGCGAGAGGCCGCTCGGAGCTGCTCGTCAACGGCGTATAATCCGAGCAGAAGCTGCTTCCACGGGGGTTGTCCATCATGAGTCTGCCGCGGACGCTTGGCGAACTCCGTCAAAGTCCTTTCAGCGAACAACGGCTGCGTACCCGGCGCGTGAAGGACGAAATGCGCGACAACCTGATGGTAAAGCTCCGTCAGGGCGGCCCCATTTTCCCGGGCATTGTGGGATACGACGACACGGTGGTGCCCCAGATCGTCAATGCCGTTCTTTCGCGTCATAATTTCATTCTGCTGGGACTGCGCGGACAGGCCAAAAGCCGTATTCTGCGCGACCTGACGTCCTTGCTTGACGCCCACGCTCCCTATGTCAGCGGATGTGAGATTCATGACAACCCATACGCGCCCATTTGCCGCCGTTGCCGGGAAGACGTGGCCAAGCTCGGCGACAATACTCCGCTTGCGTACCTGACACCGGAACAGCGTTACGTCGAAAAACTGGCTACGCCTGACGTTACCATTGCTGACCTGATCGGCGACATCGACCCCATCAAGGCAGCGCGCGGCGGGCACGAACTGGGCAGCGAGTACACCGTGCATTACGGATTGTTGCCACGCGCCAATCACGGCATCTTTGCCATCAACGAACTGCCGGACCTGGCGGGCAAGATTCAAGTCGGCCTGTTCAACATCATGCAGGAAGGCGATGTGCAGATTAAGGGATATCCCATCCGCCTGCCGCTCGATGTCGCACTGGTGTTCAGCGCCAACCCCGAGGACTACACCGCTCGCGGCAAGATCATCACGCCCTTGAAAGACCGCATCGGCTCCGAGATCCGCACCCACTACCCTGCCACCGTTGAAGAAGGCATCACCATCACGGCCCAGGAATCCTGGACTCAGCGCAACGGCCACAAACTGCACTTGCCGAAATATGTGCAGGAGGTGATCGAGCGCATCGCTTTCGCCGCCCGCGACGACAAGAAGATCGACAAGCGCTCCGGCGTGAGCCAGCGTCTGCCCATTTCCTGCATGGAGAACGTGATTTCGAACGCCGAGCGCCGGGCCATCCAGCAGGAAGAAAAGTTGGTGGTGCCGCGCATCGCCGACGTTTACGCCGCCATGCCCGCCATCACCGGCAAGTTGGAACTGGAGTACGAGGGCGAGATGAAGGGCGCTGACCACGTGAGCCGCGAACTCATTCGGGCGGCAGTGGCCAAAACGCATGACGCGTATTTCAAAGGCACCGACATGCAGCAAATCGTGCAATGGTTTGACCTGGGCGGTGAGATTCAGTTGGCCGACACCGCCAGCGCTGCCGAATCTTTGCCATCGTTGCGAGGCATCCAGGGATTGATGGAAAAGACAGTCAAGGTCGGCGTGGGCCCCAAGGACAGTGCCGAAGTCCAGGTATCAGCAGCCGAATTTATTCTAGAGGGACTGCACGCCCACAAGCGTATCGGTCGCAACGAGGAGCGCGTCTTCACCGCCGGAGAGAAGCAACCCAAACCAACGGAGAAGCCTTTCGAGCGCGAGGAGCACCCGTTTCGCGGCCGCAGGCCGTATAACTAGTCGTTGGCCCTTGGTCGTTGGCCCTTGATCGTTGGCGCTTGGCCGTTGGTCGTTTGGCACCAACGATGTAAGGCTTTGGCCAAAGACCAAGGGCCAACGACCAACGACTGCTTTTATGAAGCGCATCCGCTACAGCAAGTACGTTCCCGATCCGGCCGGCGAAATGAGCATGGAAGATCTGCTCGGCGCACTTTCGGACTATCTGCTGCAGAGCGGCTTCCAGAACTACGTGTTCTATGACCTGCCCGAGGGTCAGCAGACCCTCGACGACCTGCGCCGTGCCATCGAGCAGGCATTGCTCGACGGGAACCTGCTGGACGAAGAAATGCAGGAACGCCTGCGCCAGATGCAGATGGATGGAACGCTGGACGAATTGATCGAGCAACTGATCGAACGCATGGAACAGGAAGACTACATCAGCGTCGACCAGCCACAAGACCCTTCGCAGCAATCGAATGCTGGCGGGCAGGCCGGCGAAGCCCAGCAAGCCAAATTTGAAATCACGGACAAGAGCCTGGACTTTCTCGGGTTCAAGACGCTTCGCGATCTGATGGGTTCGCTGGGAAAATCCAGCTTCGGCCGCCATGACACCCGCGACCTGGCCACGGGCATTGAGGCCAGCGGGGCATCACGTCCCTACGAATTCGGCGATACCCTCAACCTGGATATTACGGCCACGCTCTCCAGCGCCATCGAGCGCGAAGGCTTGAAGCTGCCACTGAACATCGAGTATTCCGACCTGCAGGTGCATCAGTGCGAGTACCAGTCCTCCTGCGCGACCGTGCTCATGCTCGATTGCTCACATTCGATGATTCTCTACGGCGAAGACCGCTTCACCCCAGCCAAAAAAGTCGCCATGGCGCTTTCGCATCTGATCCGGACACAATATCCGGGCGACTCGCTCTCCCTGGTCCTGTTTCACGATTCAGCGGAGGAGGTCCCCCTGTCGCAACTGGCGCGAGTGAAAGTCGGCCCCTACTACACCAACACACGGGAAGGCCTGCGGCTGGCGCAGCGCGTTCTGCAGCGGCAGCGCAAGGACATGAAACAGATCGTGATGATCACCGACGGCAAGCCCTCCGCGCTGACCCTGGAAGACGGACGAATCTACAAGAACGCCTTCGGCCTCGACCCCATGGTGGTCAGCCAGACGCTGGAAGAAGTTTCCAAGTGCAAGCGGGCCGGAGTGATGATTAACACCTTCATGCTGGCGTCGGATTACGGTCTGGTTCAGTTCGTGCAGAAAGTCACGGAGATGTGCCGCGGCAAGGCCTACTTCACCACGCCGTATACGCTCGGGCAGTATCTACTGATGGATTACATGTCGCGGAAGACCAAGACGATTCATTGATGGTGCAATGTGCCGGTTGGATCTGAGATTAAGCACCAGTTTTTAGTTTTCAGTTCTCGGATCGCAGTTGTCTTTGCTCGTCCCTCTGCTCATCCCTTTGTAATCTCTCCTACCGCCCGATAGGCTTGATCGATGGCGCCGTCGGTATAGGCGTAGGCTCCGGCGTCGGCATTGGCGATTGCGATTCTCCCGAACGGTTTGCGCGCCACTTCGCAGGGTGTTTCTCCGCCTTCCAGCCAGAACTTGTCCCAGAGCGAGTTGTATTCGTAAGCGTAGCCGTGGGGCCAGCGGTTCACGGTGATGGCCGTAATGTCGTTCGCGGGATCGAAACCTCCCGGGCCCACCACTCGGGACAACTGCTGGCGGATGTTTCGCTCCATGGTCTCAAACGTGGTGGTGAAGAGTTCGATCCGGCCTAGAACGTGTTGAGCGCGGGCCGGGCGGCCGGGATTGCAGGGCGTCTTCGTCATGTGGATGACGATTGGTTCTTCGGGTTTTTGCGAGCACTCATAGCCGCCGATACTCACGGGTATATCCAGGTTCATGTAGGTGTGATATCCGTCCGGCACGTAGACCGCGTTGGTGCCCAGCTTCTGGAAAGCTTTCCAGTTGCGGATGGCGACGTTGGTGTAGAGCAATGGAACCTTGGCCGCGGATGACAGCGCCTCTTTCTGTTTTTGCGGCAACTCATCGGAAATGTAGGGAATGACCACGTGCCAGCAGGCCAGGATGCAGTGCGCGGCCCGCACCGTGTACACCTTGCCGGCACGCGCATATGCGATTTCGACCGTCCTGGCGCTGGCGGGATCTCCCTGATGCTTCACCCGTACCGCCGTGCTGTTCAAGCGGATGCGGACGTGAGACTTCTTCTCATCGAGTTTGGCATAGTTCGCTCGCGCCAGGACCACGTCCGTGGCGGAGCGGCCCGGAATGGCCTGGGGAATCAGTTTGCGGACCAGCAGGCGCGCGATAGAAGCGTTGCCATCAGGAAAGTGGAAGAAGTATTTTTCCGCTACTTCGTTGAAAGTGGCATCGCGGCTCATCCCTTTCCCCGGTGCAGGGTCGAGATTCATACCCGAGAAACCCGGGGCCCCGAGCCCCCACGCGTCCTGCGCGGCAACGGCGTCAAATCCCACGCCGAACAACGGTTGGGGCATGGCCTGAAACAGTTTCACCACTTCGGGGCTGACTTTCACCAGTTCGCTCAGAAAGCTGTTGTAGCTCATGCGTGCCAGGCGAGCCTTTTTTTCGTCCGAGCTCAAACCGGGAAGATAGTCCGTCTTTTCGGTGACCAGGCGCCTGTAGTCTGCTTTGGCAGCTTCGGAAAAGGGCACGTTTTGCAGGAAAATTTCCAAAGCGTGGGCCCGTGCTTTATCGTCTTCGCTCTCTCCACCGACCCGCGGCATGGGGTTGGTTACCAGCCGGTCAGCGCCGAACGTCTCTTTGTCGAAAAAGATTTTCGGGCCCAGCCCGAAGGACCGGTACAAATCTCGGTTTACGTACTTGGGATAAGACGGAACGTCAATACCCAGTTCCTCGATCACGCCCTTGGCCACGGCGCTGTACGGGGCTGGGCTTTCAATGGCAAACGTCCCGCCAAAACCCAGCATGGTCCGCTCAGCGGAGTGGAATTCGTTGCGCTTGGCGTGTCCGCCGAAGTCGTCATGATTTTCGAGGATGAGGACGCGTTTCTTAGAGCCTGCGACCTTGCGAAAGAAATGCGCAGCGGAGAGTCCGCTGATGCCGCCGCCCACCACCACCAGATCGTAGGTCTCACGGGTGTCAATGGGCGTTCCCGCGTGCTCCCAGAAGGTGCCGTCGCGCAGGCTGTGCGCCGCCTCAAAGGACCCGGGATGGCTGCCGCGAAGTCCGGTCAGAGCCGGAGGATAGTAGCCGGGAGAGTCTTGCCGTTCGGCTTGCATATCGGCGGCCAGTAAGTCAGAAGGAAGAATTGCGGCCCCAACGGTGAGTGCGACGCCATTCAAAAAATCACGCCGCGTAATCCGGCGGCCCATCCCCAACTCTCGATCTTTCCATTCGTTCACAGGGGCTCCATCAAGGGTTTGAGGCCGCAGAATACGGCGGCCAGCGGAGGACGGTGAGCGCCCAAGCGAATTTGAAGGCGCAGTCCGTTACACGTCCCAAAACTATTTACGGTAAGGGAGGTTCCCGGTCAGCTGCTGCTCTCCGCTTTTTTTACCGCCGATTCCGCGCCCAGGAACCCAATGCGACTGTGGGTGCCATCGCAGAATGGTTTGGTCGTCGACCCACCGCACCGGCACAGCGAAAACGCCGGCTTGCCGGTCAGGTCATACTTGTTGCCGTCCGCGTCGAACAGTTCGATCGAGCCCTCGGGATCTTCCACCCGATAAGGGCCATTCTTGCGGACGGTGATTTTGACTGCCATGGGGCCTCCCTGTTCGATATTGAAGATAGCAGAAAGCAGCGGTCAGTTGTCAGCCAGACACTCTCATGGAAGCTGATTCGACTTGAGCTGAATGCTGATCGCTGACAGCCGAGAGCTGTTATGCCGCCGCCCACTTGGTCTGTACCAGGTTTCCATAAAGTTCGAGATACTGATCAATCATTCGCTTGGAAGTGAAGCATTCGCGGGCGCGCTGGTAAGCACGATTGCCGTAGGTGCGGCACAGGTCCCGCTGTTCGCTCAGGCGGCGGATCGCCGAGGCCAGGCTGGCGCCGTCATTTTCACGGAAGTAGAGGGCGGCATCACCCCATATTTCGCGGAACGCGGGAATGTCGTTGGCCACAATGGCGCAGCGGGAAAATGCAGCTTCCACCGCCGCCATATCAAAAGGCTCATAGCGAGAAGTAGCGGCATAAATCGCGGCCCGGCTGTAGAGGGTGCGCAGTTGAGCTTCGGTCTGAGGACCCTTCAGCGCAACATTCACCTCGTCGATGGAAAGTTTGACATCGGCGCGGATAGGAATCCTGGCCGGACCGTGGACCGGCGTGTCCGATCCCACGATGCAGACGGGGAGCGGGTGGGTGTGCTGGGTAAGCAGCGAGATCTGCTTGCCGGCGTCCCATAACCGGCCTACGGCGAGGACGGAATCATCCTTGCCCACGTAAGGGTTGAAGAAAATTGGATTGCGTCCGTTATAGATGACGGTTTCGTGCCGGGCCCGGGTGTAGCAGTCGCGGATGGTGTCCCGCATCCAGACCGAAGGGGCCACCGCCACGCTGGCCAGGGCCAGACCCCGGGTGACAACTTCGCGGTACCATTGCAGCCAGCGGTCCTGCTTGGGCTCCCGTCCATGGACTGCCCGCCACCAGGTGATCAGGTCGCCGTGCGCGACCACGACGCGCGGCACCGCAACCGGCAAGCTGCCGTAGCACAACTGGTTCAGGTGGAGCACGTCGGGCTTCAGTTCCTTTATCAGCGACGTGAGATAGGCCGCAGAATCCTGAAGGTCGTGCTGGCCTTCATCCATCCAGTCCAGGCGGAATGCTGTGGGGCGGTATTCCAGACCGTGGAGGTTATCCATCCACAAAGTCTGTTGAGGCAGGGGAATTTCGCCGAAACTCACCAGGGTAACGCGCAGTCCTCTACTGACCAGCCCGGAGACCAGTTCACGGGTGTAAGTCCACGTACCACTCAAGGTGTCAGCGGTGACCAGAACGTGCACGAATTTCACCTGGGAAAGGCGGATCGGGGCCAGGCAGTGGCGACTCCGCATTTCTTTCTGCTGCGCCATTGTAGTGCGGGAATCGCGATGTTCGGGAAGGATTTTCACAGGTTCGAATGCGCAAAATGTTGCACTCCGGGGATGGGTGCTGCGGTGGTTTTCGGCGTTAAGCCAGCCTCAAACCGGGCCTTCAAGCTTGACGCGCATTTCCTGGGCAAGTTGGTGGACGGCACGCATCCGGGCTTTAGCTTCGCTCTGGAGGTCCGGGACGTGCAGCGCCATTTCACACGAAAGCAGCAGCGCTGTGACCGTGCCCTTAAGTTCATTGCGCAAGGCTTGCTGTACTTCTTGCCGAACCAGCAAGACTTCTCTCTGGTGCCGGTGCAAGGCGGCTCGCAACTCGCGCGCCACTCGCTCCATACCGTTGATCGCGAAGTTCACGTGAACCGGCACCGCCGTCCCGATGTGTTCCAGCACCATGTCGCTTTCGACCGGTTCGGTTTCGAGGAACGCCTGATCGATGAGAACGGCCACATATTCCTGGGCGCGAAGCTGTGCCAGCGCCTGGGATGAGGTCGCCACAACGTGGGTTTCTTCAGAAGTGATCTGTTTAATGGCCTGGGCGCAGCCCAGAGCTTTGGCAGAAGGCGTAATCACGAGCAGCATGCTGGCGTACCTTGCACGTCCGCTGCCGTCGCTTCGCCATTGAAAACAGACCGGTTAGGGGTATATCGCCCGACTCTGCTCTTCCCGGTGCGGGAAGCTGGTTCAGAATCAGGCCGGAAGACGAATTAATGGTCAGCTTGCAGCCCTGGAGCTCACCCCTATCCGTTTTCCCGGAAGTTCAGGGCAATTGTTCGAAAGAATTCCGCCCCACTCCCGCGCGGCTGGTCGTGCAGTCTAGTCTTCCGCAACGTACTCCTTCAGCTTGCGGTACAGCGTGGTCTTGCCGATACCCAACATGCGTGCCGCCAGAAGCTTGTCGCCGTTGAGTTGGGCAATGGTACTGAGGATGGTCTGCTTCTCCAGTTCCGCCATGGGCATGATTTGAGTCTTGCCGTTGCCTC
>JBOGLD010000214.1:0-8054 GCA_050745885.1 Terriglobales bacterium | reverse complement strand
GCTTTAACCCGAGTACACCAGTTCCACTACGGTGCAATCATCACTGAGTGGAGTGCCGCCGCAAAAGGTGGCTACCGCGGCAAAAATATCTTCCAAGGATGAACTTTTGCCCGCCACCGCTTCCAGGCGCGAATCCTCGAAGAAGTCGCCGCGCGCATTTTCCGCTTCGGTAACCCCGTCGGTGACCAGAATCAGGCGATCGCCAGCGTGCAGGCTGACGTGGTCGCTTTCGTAAGTCGCGTCAGCCAGCAGGCCGACCGGCAGGTTGCCATGGGGAGGACGAATTACTTCTTTATTGCAAACCAGCAACGGGGGCACGTGGCCGCAATTGACGTATTCCAGTTCCCCATCCCGGCGGATCCGCGCAATGATCAGCGTGGCGTACTTCTCCCCAATGTGCTTGTGGGTAAAGAAACGGTTGGCGGCCACCACAATATCGATCAGCGGCATCCCGGCCGTAAGTTGGGAATAGATCATGCCCTGAAGGGTGGAAGCCAGCAAGGCCGCCGAAACCCCCTTGCCGCTGACGTCGGCCAGCACCACCGCCAAACCTTCTTCCGTATTGACCGCGTCAAAAAAGTCTCCCCCGATTTCCTTGCACGAGAGATTTCTGCCCGCCAGGCGCGCAAAGGGGACTTCAGGAATGGTCACGGCCATCAGGCGCTGCTGAATCGAAGCTGCGATGGAGAGTTCCTGCTGGTAGCGGCGCGACGCCTCTTCGGCCTGCACCAGGCGCGCGTTCTCGATCAGCGAGGCCGCTTCAGTTGCGATGGCCCGCAGAATATCATTGCTCACACTCGAGATGTCCCGCGATGCGAAGCGGGAATCCACATACAATGCACCCATTACCTCGGCTGAGGCTTCCGTGGGCACCACGGCTTGCGTGTCACGCGTGGTCTGCACCTGCGGCTTGCGCAATGGAATGCAGATCACGGTGCGGAGATCGTAGGCCACGATGCTGTGCCGGCCCGCCAGATCCAGCGACTGGCTGGTGTCGGTGATCACGAACTCCGAATTCGATTTCACCCCTTCATCCAGAATGGAGTGAGAAATCGTGGTGTCATCGAGCAGGGGCTCGCCTTTGGAGTTGCGTCCGGCGGCCAGTCGAAGATTGTTCTCCTCGTCCCGCATGAACACATAACCGCGCTCGGCGCGGGTCAGCTTCAGGGTGGCATCCAGCAGAGTCACCAGAATTTCATCGAGCACGCCCGTGGTATTCAGCTTGCGGGCGGCCTCGAGAAACAGCGTCAGCTTCTCCAAATCGGTGGTGTCGGTTGAAATTTGGATTCCCGAAATCTGGCTCAGAAACTCGCGGGCCGTGTTGGAGCTGGCGTGATGGGGATGAAAGATGACGTAGGAAACGTCGCGGACGCCGAACTCGACCCGATCGTTCCGCTCCAGAGTCTTGCGCTGGATCCTTTCGCCGTTGACGAAAGTTCCGTGCTTGCTGCCCTGGTCGACCACGCAGAACTGCCCGTCCTCCGAGGTAATCAAAGCGTGGTCGCGGGAGACGCGAGGGTCGGCGATCACCAGGTCCTTGTCGACCTTCCGACCCACGGTGAAAGGAGTATGGTCGAGGTTGATGGTGCGCTGGTCGTTGCCCTGCACGAAAACCAGAGTGGGGAAAATTCCCGACCCTGGCGACGAAACCGGGCCCGTGATAGGTTGAAATGCCATTTGGCGCTGCCCTGCCCTCGCTCGCCTGCCAGAGAATCGGCTCCGGCAGGTAAGGAGTCCGATCTCTACCTTCCCGGCTCCGCATCATTCCGGAGCGCGGAAAGGATACCTCAAACCCTCAAGCGGCGCCGCGACCCAGCGCGGTGATCGCTTCCTGCTCGCTGTCAAAAACTTCGAACACGGTAGCCAGCTTGGTGATCTGCAAGACGTCGCGCAAGCGTTGTCCCAGGCCCGTCAGCTTAATATCCGCTCCAGTTCCGCGCGCTGAAGAATACACCCCAACCAGGGTCCCAAGGCCGCCACTGTCAATATAGGTGATGCCCGAAAGGTTCAGCACCACGCGCGGGGTCTCACTCAGGACCTGCTTTAGAAAATCACGCAAGGCGTTGGCCTCTTCCCCAAACATGATGCGGCCCTGACACAAGATCACGGTAACCCCGTCGACCCGGCGTTTCTCGATTTTGAGGTTCATATATCCGTCCTCCGAAACGTTCTGGTGGCCGCAACGTGGGAGAAGACTAACCTGTGATCGCGGCCCAATGCAAGGCCGGACGCGGCTTGAGGGAGGGGACAAGACCCGGACCACGGTCGTGCCCCCACCGGAGCCAAAAAGACCCCTCAACGGGTTGAAAATAGCGTGCCCAAGAACCCTGACGATTGTTGGTGTGATGGCCTTCCATGAGAAGGCCGGTTTGTGTCCAGAACAGTTGCAACTTCTCAGGGAAGCTCCACATCCAGGGCGTAGATGTCCTGGGTGCTGACATCGCGGGCGTAGAGTCGCGAGCCGTCCGGGGCCTGGCCGCTCCATGCGCCCCACACCCCGAAATAGCGGCGCAGACCGCTCAAATCGAAGAGATCCTCGGGATGGCTATCTCCGAGCTTAACCCGGCGGCACTTGGGATTTTCGGTCGCGAAGTTGTCGTAGTAGACGTATCGGCTATCCGCCGACCAGCGCGGATAGTTCACATTTCCGGTTTCGACAAACCACTGGGACCATTTTTGGGCACGAAAATCGTAGAGCATGAGCTTGCGCGAGCCCTCGACACCGATGGCCAGCAGGTAGCGGCCATCGGGAGACCAGCGCGGGGAGAACAGGCCCGTGGAACCGGGGAAGGTGGAGATCCGGCGGGTCTTGACATCCACCAACTGAATATCCTGGGTTCCGGTATTCATGGCAGACACCCGCCCGAAGGCAATCTGGGTACCGTCTGGAGACCAGGTAGCATCGACTTCGCCGACAGATTCCGGCAACAATTCTTCCGACGAGCCTCCCTGCGCGGAGACCAGGAAGATCTTCCACGGCTTCCCGAATTGTCCAGCGATGTAAGCGATTTGGGATCCGTCCGGCGACCAGGCGGGCAGCGTAGCCGCCGCTGGGGGATAAGTAAGCTGCAGGCGCTCGCTGCCATCCACGCGGCTGCGCCACAGCGTTAAGTCGGGCACCGTGACGTAGGCGACCCACTTGCCATCGTGGGAAAAGGCCAGGTCGCTGGCGGAAATTCCGGCTAGAAAAGGGATAAATTGCTTCACGGCGGAATCGTAGCTTACAAGCTCGCTGCGCGGTTGCGTGCCCTGCACAAACAGCTTCCGGCCAGCCAGGCCGGGCATGGCGCCGGAGTACAGGACCGGACCCGTCGTCAGTTGAACCGGGTTGTGTGAGGCCCTGCGGAAAATTCCCGTCGATTCCGCGAGAGCGAAAATGTTGCTACCCTGGCTGTTGGCACTCTCGAAAAAGTAATACCGTCCGTCCTCGCTCCATCGGCCATAGCGCTCGTTGGGTGGAGTGTGCCATCCCGGCAGCAAGGGATGAAGATTGGATCCGTCAGCCCGCGCCTCCCACAACGAGCTCGCGTTGGCCTGGTCCTGAAGCGAAAAGCGAATCCGGCTTCCATCGGGAGAGAAACGCGGCGAGAAGGCGTATCCGGGCACCGAGACCAGAAGATGGGGGGCGGATCCATCCGCGTTCGCCAGGTACAGATCCGAACCTTTGACGAATATCAATTGTCTTCCATCGCGCGACCAGGCTCCGTCGCTGGCCAGGATGTCACCGAGCCGACGGGGAGAGCCAGCCGGCAAGGGAACGGCCCACAGCGGGGTAGCTCTGGTGCCCGTGGATTCTGCGCTGCTGACCAGGAGTTGGGAATGGTCGGCCGAGATGTCATCGATCATCATGCTCTTGACCGGGGTGGGAATTGCGGAAGTCTCGCCCCCAGTCGCGGATACCTGGGCCAAAACCAGACCCTCGGGCCGCCATTGAGTCACGTAGACACGGGCACCGTCGGTCAGCATGTTTCCCATGGGGTAGCCGTCATGGGTGATCTGTGTAGTGCCGGTGACCCTCGGCGGGCTCAGCGGAAGCAGAAACCAGGCCAGGGCCGCCATGGCCAGCAGTCCCGCCGCGCCGGCCGCCCAGGGCCAGCGACGCTTATGCTGGGGGGCTTGCGGGGCGGCGGCAACCGCAACACTCACTTTGCCCGAAGTCGTGTCCCGCCTCAGTCCCTTCAGATCTGCGCGAATCTCCGCGGCACTTTGATAGCGGATCTCGCGGTCCCGTTCGAGGGCCTTGCGGACGATGCGTCCGAGTTCCGGTGGAAGATCCGGGTTGTGCTGCAGGGGCGGTTCGGGCTCCTTGTGCAGGATCGCATCGAAAGTTGCGGCCGTGGTCTCTCCCCGAAAGGGGAGCTTTCCGGTGGCCATTTCGTAGAGCACGGCGCCGAAAGAAAACACATCCGTGCGAGCGTCGAGATCCTTGCCCAACGCCTGCTCGGGAGACATATAGGCGACGGTGCCCAGAGTGGTGCCGGGACTGGTGAGGTGGGGATCCTCGGCACTGGCGAGGGTGGCGCCGTCGGGCGTCACGGAAGCTTGGGTTTTAGCCAATCCGAAATCCAGAATCTTGGCGTGTCCGCGTTCGGTCACGAAAAGGTTCGCTGGCTTAATGTCGCGATGAACAATTCCCTTGGCATGCGCGGCGTCGAGAGCGTCGGCGATTTCAATGCCCAGTTCGAGCAACGCTTCGAGTGCCAACGGCTTTCCACTGATGCGATGCTTCAGGGTCACGCCATCGAGAAACTCCATGGCGATGAGGGCCTTGCCGTTCTCTTCTCCGATGTCGTAAATGGTGCAGATGTTGGGATGGTTCAGTGCGGACGCAGCCTGGGCTTCGCGTTGAAATCGAGCCAGCACTTGAGGGTCGCGGGAGACTTCTTCGGGGAGGAATTTCAGCGCGACGAAGCGATGGAGGCGGGTGTCCTCAGCTTTATAAACGACTCCCATGCCGCCACCGCCGAGTTTTTCGACGATTCGGTAGTGAGAGATAGTTTGCCCAATCATGCCTTGGCGGTATGGTAGGCGGGAGGCGATGGCAAGTCAACGAATGCCTTGCAGTTGGCGGCGGCTGAAGTGGATAGTTAACGCAACATCGGGGTTACACTAGCCATCGGGAACCGGCTGGATTTCCCGTTTCTACTATTTCGCAGGCTGTGAAGCTCGGCTCTGCTGCGACGGCCGGTAAGCCACACATTATTATTTTAATTTTATTTCCCTGACTCAAAGCCTGACCAGGTCATTATAGTTTCGGCGCGCCGGCTGCCGGAGAAGCCTGCAATCGATCGCCGGCGCACACACTGAGCAATCCCAAAACCACCAGCGGAATGCCAAGACTGGTATAGAGAGGCACGGCCCAGGCTCCTTGAACCGTCTCCGGCGGCAAGAAAAGTGAAGCCAGCATCAGTCCGCAGGAAGCCATCCAGGGCCAGACCACCACCACCAAGCCTACTCCGCAGGCCACGCGAGTAAGCCGGTTTCGCTTCCACAAATCCCTCCACGAGAGGGCGATCAGAAATACCGCGGGCAGGAGAAGCACCTGATTGTAGGGGGCAAAGGTAGGCACGATCACCAGAGTCACGGCCAGAACCAGCGCCAGCATGATGCTGAATCCGGCCGAATCATGGGATTCGCGCCGAACCTGCCAGCCAGTGACGGCAACCGCGATCACCACCGCCGCCGCAATGATTTTCCCCAGCAGCGGAGTGGTCAGGACGTCGAGCAGCGAACCCGCCCCCCCGGTGTACTGGCGATAGGCGGTGACCGCGTCGCGAAACTGCCGCATCCATCCCGGCAGGACGTACTCGGAGGCAGCCAGAAAAATCGCGGCGGTCAACCCGAAGCTCCACAAAAACGTCTGACGCCGGCGCCAATCGCTGACCGCCCACAGCACCAGCCAGCCCGCGAGTGGCAGAGTGAGCTGCGGCTTGATGGCGGCCAGGGCCAGCAGGAAACCGGCAAGCGAGAAGTATCCCGCTACCAGCGCCGCGGCACACCCGGCAAGCAGTGCGCTCACCAGCAGGCTTAACTGCTGCAGCTTGATTCCCTGCACCACCGCGTAGCTGCCAAACGTCAGGACAATCAGGATGGCGGTTACCGCGATGGCAGGACGCCAGCGCAAGACCCGCAGCCACAAGAGCACACTCGCCAGGGTCAGAATGACCAGCAGCCAGCGGAAGGCGGCCTGCACCATGGGAAACGGCAGCCCGATGGTCGGCGCCAGCAGGAACACCACCGGCACCGGGTAGGCAAAACCCTGCTGATCTTTGGGCTCTTCAAAGCGGGGATCGCCAATGCGCTCGGGATCGAGCGGACGTCCGTAATATCCTCTCTGGATCTCGCGCGTGACTTCGGGACTGTACGGGTCGCGATGGTGCAGCAGCAATTCCCGGGTCCCCAGCCAGCGCGGATACAGATCGGACAGATTGCCGCGGGGCCGGCCGTGCGCGGCCGCGTCCGCCTTCTGGTAGGGCACCAGCACGCCCTGCACGTAGAACCACATGCTTCCCGCGGACAGCAGCGCCAGCAGCAGCCCGAGTCTGGAGTCTTTGAGCAAGCGGGATCAAAAAGCCGCTCCATGTTACAACTTATGCGGACGAACTTCCGTTGCGATTGCGAATCTGCATCTCCGCGGTGATCGGCGTGGCCAGTGCGGCGTTCTGCTATTTCCTGCTGCTGCATTTCCATCAGGGCGCCGGCGATTTCGGTTGGGCCGTCCACGCCGCCCGGCGTGTTCTGTCCCGGCAAAATCCCTACGACACTCCGCTCGAACAATATCCTCTGACCGCCGCCTTGTTCGGCGCGCCTTTCGTCTGGTTGCGTCCGGAAATGGCGGGAGCTCTGTTTTACGGCATCAGCTCCGCCTTCCTGGCCTTCGGCCTCAGCCGGCACGGCTATCATCGCTTGCTGGCATTCCTAGCCTATCCGTACTGGGGAGGACTGTTGGCGGTGCAGTGGTCGGCGGCAATTTTCGCCAGCGCCTTCTTCCCCCTCCTGCTGCCCGTCACCATGGCCAAGCCGCAGCTCGGATTGCCGGTGGTGCTTACTCGTCTGAGCCGGCGGGGCGTGGTGGCCTGCGTAGTCGTCGTGCTGCTGACTCTGGCCGCCATGCCGCGCTGGCCGGTGCTTTGGCTGGGGCAACTCAAGAACTACGAGCACTTCTTTCCCCTGCTGGTTCTGCCCGGACCGCTGCTGCTCCTCGCCTTGTGGCGCTATCGCGACCGGGACGCCTGGTTCCTTCTCTTGACCGCGATGATGCCGCAACGCTGGTTCTTCGATGCTTTCATTCTGTGGCTCATCCCCAAGTCCCGCCGCGAGATTCTCTTCACTGCCGCCTTGAGTTGGGGAGCCGGCATCTGGCGCTGGTATCACATCCCGCACGGTCTTGTGGAGGTGGGAAGGTACACCGTGCTGTTCATGTACCTGCCGATGCTGGCGGTGATCCTGTTGCGGCAGTTTGCCCGCGAAGAGAGTTGACCAGGCCCAACAGCGCGCCAAAGAAAGCCAGCAAGACGATGGCCATCAGACGCAGTTGCATATAGCGCAGGGTCAGGATCAGATACAACGGGCTGCAATACAGCAGTGCGATGCACAGCAGCAGGATGTTCTTCGCCTTTTGCGAAATGGGAGGGCTCGAAAGCAGTGTTTCAAGAACCAGAACGATGGCCAGAAAAAGCACACTCAGATCGTGCACGTAAAGGTGATAGCTCACCAGCACGGTTCCCACCGGGCCGAGGGCAAACAAGGGCTGCCGCCCTTCGCGGTCCGCTGCCGAAGTTTTTCCCGCCGCGTACATCATCATCAGCAGCACGATGGCGGAGAACAGTGCTGTCAATGCGACTTCAATCCCGGGGCGCGTTTTTGGGACTATCCCGGAAACCAGCCCGCGCAAGTTCGCGAGGAGCCCGGGGAGAGTATTAAAACCGTACTTCAGATCGTGCTCGGTCCTCCACAAGTAGCGCGGATAGCCGAGAAGGCTGTGCCATCCCGTGATGGCCAGGCTAATGAGGCCGAGGATAGTTGCGACCGACAGAAAGCCCGCGATCAACTTC
>JBOGLD010000213.1:0-4166 GCA_050745885.1 Terriglobales bacterium | reverse complement strand
TCGGTCCGGACGATTTCCGGATTCACAATCACCAGCTTGGCGTCCGGATCTTCCTTGAAAGTAACGTCGATGACCGCCAAGCGCTTCGAAATTCCGATCTGCGGCGCCGCCAGCCCCACGCCATGCGCCGCGTACATGGACTCGAACATGTCATCGACCAGGTTCTTCAAATCGTCGTCAAAAACAATAACCGGTTCCGCGAGTTTCTCCAGGACCGGATTTCCAAATTTCACAATGGGATAGATCATGCAGGTTTCGATCGTTAGCCTTGGCACTCAGTAATTCTTTACTTGCTCCAGATACCCCTCGAGGTTTCGTACTGTTTCCGTCATGGAATCGCCGCCGAATTTTTCCAGGGCGCAGCGCGCCAAAGTCAGCGCCACCATGGCCTCTGCCCCCACTCCCGCGGCCGGCACCACACAAACGTCAGACCGTTCATATGCCGCCTTTACCGGCTCCCGGCTGGCGAAATCCACCGACTGCAAAGGACGACGCAAAGTGGAAATCGGCTTCAGATATCCGCGTACGATGATGTCCTCGCCGTTCGACACTCCACCTTCGATTCCTCCCGCGTTATTCCGGCTGCGGGTAAATCCGGTCGCCGCCCCATATCCTATTTCATCATGTACGGCCGAGCCCGGAGAGGACGCCGCCGTCACCCCCGCCCCGATTTCGACCGCTTTCACCGCCTGCAGCGACATGACCGCACCCGCCAGCAGACCGTCAAGCCGTTCATCCCACTGCGCATAGGTGCCCAGTCCCGGCGGGACTTTATGGGCCACGACTTCGAAAATGCCGCCGACAGAATCTCCCGTCCTCAGTACCTTGTCTACCTCGTCTTTCATTTGCTGCTCAGCTTCAGGATCGGCGCAATTCAGCAGGACCTCGTTGCGCTCCGAAAGACCGCGAATCTGCTCCCATGAAACGTCCTTCTTCAATGTCGCGCTGCCCACGGCCACCACATGGCTGAGCACCTCGATTCCCAGTTCACGCAGGAACAACTTGGCCACAGCGCCAATCGCGACCCGCGCCGCCGATTCCCGCGCCGACGCCCGTTCGAGCACGTAGCGGGCTTCGGGGAAATTGTATTTCAGCGCCCCCGCCAGGTCGGCGTGACCAGGACGCGGCGAAGCCACCCGCTTATGCTTGCCCGAGTCTCCTTCCTCGACCGGAAGCGATTCCTGCCAGTTCTTCCAGTCTTTGTTTTCGAGCAGGATCGCGATAGGCGATCCAATGGTTGTCCCGTGGCGCACCCCCGACAGAATATGAGCTTTGTCGGTCTCGATCTTCATCCGCCCACCACGGCCAAACCCCTGCTGCCGACGCCACAGTTCCCGGTCCAGAAAGGCCTGGTTCACCTTCAGTCCGGCAGGCACCCCCGAAAGAAAGGCAACCAGCGCCTCGCCATGCGATTCCCCGGCAGTGTAGTAACGAAGCATCGTTTTGGAATTGTATCCGATGAGATGGAATTAGCTGAGAACCGGGAACTCAGATCTGAAAACTGGGCTATTTCGCGCCGTTCGGATAAACCAGAATCTTGCTCGCCTCGCCCGTCTTCAATCGCTCCATGGCCTTGGAGAAGTCCTTCATCGCGATGCGGTCGGTGATCACCGGATGCAGATTCAGTTTCCCCGCCTTCAACAGTGCGGTCATCTGATACCAGGTCTGATACATCCGCCGCCCGCTGATGCCCTGAACCGTAATACCTTTGAAAATGATGTCCTCGGAAAAATTCAGCGAAATGGGCTTGGAGGTCAGGCCGAGAAGAGAAATACGTCCACCGCGCCGGACAACGTCAAACGCGGTTCGTATCGCACTGGGATGACCCGCCATCTCGAGCACGACATCCGCGCCCAAGCCGCCCGTCTGCTCCATCACAATGGCGCGCACGTCCTCGGTCGACGGATTGAGCACCCAGTCCGCTTTCATGTCCTGGGCAAGCCGCCGCCGATGCTCGTTTACCTCGATGGCAAAAATCGTGGTCGCCCCCACCGCGCGCGCCACTGCAATCGAGAACAATCCGATAGGCCCGCAGCCGGTAATCGCTACGGTCTTGGCCGCAATCTCTCCCGCCAGCACGCTGTGGACGGCATTTCCCAGAGGATCCAGAATCGACGCGTACTCCTGGGGAATGGCCGGATCGAGCTTCCAGATATTTGACTCCGGAATCACGACATACTCGGCGAATGCGCCGTCGGCATCCACGCCGATGATCTTCACGTTCTGGCAGATATGAGCTTCGCCGGTGCGGCACTGCAGACACTTGCCGCACGCCACGTGCATCTCCGCGGAGACAAAATCGCCTTCCTTTACGCTGGTGACTTCATCGCCAAACGCCGCCACCTCGCCGCAAAACTCGTGCCCGGGAATCAGCGGGGGATGGATGCGGTGCTGCGCCCAGCGGTCCCATTCATAGATATGCAGATCGGTGCCACAGATGGAGGCCACTTTGACCTTGACCAGAACCTCGTTCCGTCCAAAAGCCGGAACTTTGACCTCGCGGATCTCAGCCCCCGGCCCGGCTTCCGGCTTGACCACCGCGAGCATCGTTTTCCGCATGAAAGGGGCGACCTGTGAGTCTGAAATGACCAGCCGAACTGTTGATTTTAACACCCGGCCGGTCAAGCACTCGGGCTTGGGGAGGGCGTCTGCATATTGGCGCTCGAAAGCGAGTTTTTCTAGAAGGTGACCGCGGGAACTGGTTGCCCCGGCTGGGTTCAGCGGTTTTGATTTGAGTTTCCCCAACCGCCACCGCCCGGTGTCTCAATCCGAATCCGTTCTCCCTTGACTAATCGCACATTGGATTTGCCTGGCAATTTTTCCACTCTGCCGTCTCTCCGGATCACGGATGCGTTTCCGGGCAAACCATCGGCGCCTCCGCTCAGTCCCCAAGGCCCACGCGTGCGCCGGTCGGCCAGCAGGGTGACCTCGGCGTCCGCCAACACTTCAATTTCCCTCACGATGCCGTTCCCGCCGCGATGCCTGCCGTCGCCTCCGCTTCCAGTCCGCAAAGAATATTGGCGTACTCGCAGCGGATACGAATACTCCAGCGCTTCCGCCGGCGTGTTCAGCGAATTCGTCATGTGAGTATGTACGCCTGAAACGCCCGCCTTTGTCGGACGAGCGCCCATCCCGCCGGCGACGGTTTCATAATAGGCAAACGGCTCGCCCGTACGCGGGTCCATTCCACCGATCGTGAGATTGTTCATGGTTCCCGAAGCCGCCGCCGGAATCCGCTCTGGAACAGCCTGGGCCAGCGCCCGCAGCAGAACATCCACGACGCGCTGTGAGGTTTCGACGTTCCCGCCCGCCACGGCCGCCGGAGGCCGGGCATTCACTATCGTTGCTGCCGGCGCAACCACCCGGATTGGCCGCATCAGCCCCGAGGTCGCCGGCACATCATCAGCCAACAGACACCGGAATACATAAAAGCAAGCAGAATAGGTAATCGCTTCGACCGCGTTGATACTTCCCTGAACCTGCGGATCGGAACCGGTGAAATCCAGCGTAACCGCGTGGCTGCGGGGGACGCGGCCGCGATGACCATGAACTTTCACCGCCACGGCAATCTTCACCGGACGATCGCTGATGCCGTCGCTGTCCATGAAGTCTTCCGCCCGGTACGTGCCCTTAGGCACTTGCGCCAGGAACGCGCGCATCATCTGCTCCGAGTAATCCAACAACTCTCGCGCCGCGGAGCGCGCCCGCGCCAGCCCATAAAGCTCACAAACTTCACGCAACCGCTGGGCGCCGGTGTGGCAGGCCGCAATCTGCGCTCCCAGGTCGCCCTCGCGCTCATTCGGCGTGCGTACGTTGTTTAACAGCAGCGCCAGAACGTCAGCGTCCATGG
Organism: Terriglobales bacterium; assembly: GCA_050745885.1. Classification (GTDB taxonomy): domain Bacteria; phylum Acidobacteriota; class Terriglobia; order Terriglobales; family Acidobacteriaceae; genus JAIQFF01. Next base: position 316 of record JBOGLD010000213.1, on the reverse strand, counting down.
TTCCCGAGCGGATGATTCGCACCGGCGGAAGGCGCAGGCCCTCCTGGTAAATCTCGCGGCACAGGCCCATCGATCCAGGATAAGTCCCGCCCACATCTGCGTGATGGGCGCGTGAAGCCACATAGAAATCCGGACGGCCAGGACGCTTTCGCGGAACCGGCCGGTTTTTTGCAGCGCGCCCGCGCTGTTTGTCCCGCACATACACCGGCGCCACCAGCGTGATGTCCGGCAGATGGGTGCCTCCACGAAATGGATCGTTCAGCATCGCGACATCACCGGGCCCAAGCGGTAGACTCGTAATGGCCGCCCGCACCGA
>JBOGLD010000212.1:0-10710 GCA_050745885.1 Terriglobales bacterium | reverse complement strand
AGCTCTCCGTGGTCGTAGACCCCTGGGACACCCCCGTCAGCTGATAAATCGCGTCGTAGCCGTAGCTGGAGGTAACGTTACTGGCCTGGTCGGTCTTGGCCGTGCGGTTGCCTGCGGAGTCGTAAGTGTAGCTGGCCCCGTCCACCGTGCTGCTGCCGAGCTGATGCAGCACCGAGAGCAGGTGCGAGACGTTGTCATAGGAATAGCTGGTGTTGATGCCGTTGGGCCGGGTCAGCTGAGTACGGCGGCTCAGGGCGTCATAGCTGAAGGTGAAATTGTGCGACTGGAAGTCGTTCAGGCTGGTCAGGCGGTTGAGCGTGTCGTAGCTGTAGTGGGTGGTGCCGTTCTCGGGATCGGTCAGAGTCACGCGGTTGGAGGCGGCATCGTAGGCGTATTGCACCGTAAACGTCCGCGTGGGTCCGGAGGTGAAGTGGGTGCTCGTCTGCGCCAAGCGGTTCATGTTGTCGTAGGTGAAGCCGTAGGTGCCGGTGTTGTCCTGGGCTTGAGTCATGCGGCCCGCCGCGTCGTAAGTGTAGTAGATGGTATTGCCGGAGTCGATCCTGCGGGTCACCCGGTTCTGGTTGTCGTGAGGGAAACCTGGGGACAGACGGGACGTTCCCCAGTTTTTCAGTGGGGACATGAACGAAATCACGAAGGCAAGTGAGCAGCGACGGCGACAGAACACCACACGCTGGAGGCGGCCTGATATGAATAAGGATCGGTTTCGTGGCTCGCTAGCTTGGCGGCAATCACGCATGTCAGCTGGCATGGCTCCGACGATGAGTATCGCGGAGTCGGCTTGCGTGAATTGATCGCAGAAACTCCTGGATCACGGGCAAACCGGAAGGAACTCTAAAGTCAGCGTTCGTGGAGGATGCCCCTGTCCTCCATCCTGCAAAGCCATCTACTGATGGATCCTGGCCGCCCAGCCTCCGCCGGGAGCGAGATGGATCTTCAGTTTGGTGTCGCGCGTAATATGGGTCCTGGTCTTCTTGTAGTCGCTGGCGATGCGGTCGGCATTCACTCCGTCCTGGTACGCTTCCAGCCAGAACGTTCCGGCGGGCAGGAAAGAGAAGTCCACTTCCAGGTCGCGGGCGGTCCAGTTGGTCATGGCGCCGACATACCAATCGTGGCCGCTTCTGCGGGCGACTAAGGCATACTCGGCGATGCGGGCGTCGAGCACTTTGGTGTCGTCCCACACGGAAGGGACGGGCGCCAGAAACTCCATCATCTCCGGCTCGCGCAGATAGTTGGACGGACTATCGGCCAGCATTTGCAGCGGGCTCTCGAACACTACGTACATTCCCAACTGGTGGCAGCGGGTGCCCAGGCTCATGGGGCGATCGAAGATGGGCGCAAAATCTTTTTTGGTTGCATTCAGCATGGCTCCGGGAGTGAAGTCCATCGGGCCCAGGAACATGCGGGTGAAAGGCAAGGTTATGTTGTGCTGCGGCTCGGTTTCAGCGCTCCACTTGCTCCATTCCAGGCCTCTGACGCCCTCGCCGCTGATCATATTCGGCCAGGTGCGGGTCATGGTGACCTGGCTCTGTCCGCCGTGGAAGTCGACCAGCATCTGGCGCTTCGCCGCCTCGCGGCAAGTCCTGTAATAGAAGTTGATCAGCTTCTGGTCGTTGCGCTGCATGAAGTCAATCTTCAGCCCCTTGATCCCCCATTTCTGGAATTCGTCGAACGCCGGATCGAACTGGTCGTCCAATGTCTTCCAGACCATCCATAAGATGATGCCGACATTTTTCTTTCTGGCATACGCGGTCAACTCCTCCATGTTGAGATCGGGAGAAACCTCGAGCACGTTGCCCAGTTTGTACCAACCCTCATCGAGGATGATGTACTGCAGGCCATACTTGGCGGCGAAATCCACGTAGTACTTGTAGGTCTGAGTGTTGACTCCAGACTTGAAGTCGACGCCTTCGAGGTTGAGAGCGTTCCACCAGTCCCAGGCCACTTTGCCGGGCTTGATCCAGGACGTGTCCTGGACCAGCGACGGCTTGGCCAGCAGCCAGACCAGTTGATTGGTGATCAGATCGCCATCCTTTTCGGCAATGCCAAACAATCGCCAGGGAAAGCTGCGAGTGCCGCGGGTGACGGCGATGTAATCGGCAGCCTCGGTGACCTTGAAGTCGCGGTCTTTTTCCAATGTTTCCTTGAGCGGATAGGGAGGGAAGGTTGCAGCCAGTCCATTGCCGCCGGTGCCGCGCAGCCAAAGACCGGGATAGTCCTCAATGTCGGACTCGGCCACCGCTACCTTTACGCCGTTCGCGGCCTCGACCACTGCGGGAAGGCTCGCAATGGCGGTAGGCGCGATCGTCTTCAAATTCATAGGCAGGTAATGCCGCTCGTTGTGAGAAAAGAAGCTCTCTTCCAAAGGGTAGTAAACGCGATAGTCGTCGGGGAAATTGAAGCTGGCTTCCTCGCTGTAAACTTTCACTTCGGTTTGGGGCAGCGAAGTTTCCAGACGGTAAGCCGCACCTTCGTTGTAGGCGCGAAAGACCACCGCATAATTGCCTTCCATGGTCAGGCGAAGTTCGTTGTAGTTCTCGCGGACCCTGGCAAATTTCTGCCGGACCGGCGGTTCCAGCGTGCCATCGTAGCTGCGTTCTTTGGCCGTCTTGACCTTGGGTTGCAGGCCCAGGGTATGGTGATCAATGTCGATGGAGAAAGTGGAGTTCTGCAGCAGCGGCGTTCCCTTGAAAAGGACGTCGTAGCTGAAACGCTCGCCAGTCCGGATTGTTACCTCAATCCGCTTGTCGGGAGAAAGCAGGCTGTAGCTGGTTTGCGCAAACCCGGTCCCGGCCAGGCCGAGCAACGGGATCAGGATGAGGGCCGCATGGTTCCAGAAAAGTTTCATCGAATATTCTCCTCTTGGCCAGAAAACCCCGGCAACAATTCCCGACTTCTGGCGCCCAACGCTATTTCAGTTTCTGCACCGGCTCGAGTATGAAACCGCCTGCAATGACGCTCATGGAACCACGACGACCTGCTTCCCGGAATAGGGCACGGTCTTATCCGGTTGATCTTCAGGATCGATGCCTGCGCCGTGTTTCTCGCTGACGAATACGACGCGGAATGTGCGACTTGCCAGCATGCCGGGGAACTGTCCCTTGCGGTCACCGATGGTCAGCGCCTGTTTGGCATCATCCCAATGCAGAGATATGGTCGCGTAGGCGCCCTTTTCGTAGTCGTAGTTGTCGTTTTCGTCTTCGTAGAGAGTGAAATCTCCATCCGCTCCCCGATAGATCCGAAGCTCGATCGGATCGGCGGGCTTTTCCGTGGACCATTCTTCGTCCGGGCCGAGCGGAAGAATCGATCCGGCGCGGATGTAAAGCGGCAACCGGTCGAGCGGTGCGCTGGCGTCGACGGTTTGGCCGCCGGCGAGAGCTGATCCCGTCCAGAAGTCGTACCACTTCGATTCCGGCAAGTAGAGGCGCCGCGTGGTGGCGTCGGGTTCGGTGACCGGGCTTACCAGGAACGCCGGGCCGAACATGAACTCGTCGCCGGTATTCTGGGCGCGAACGTCGGTGCGGAAGTCCATCACCAGCGGACGCATCGGAGTGTAGCTCTCGCTGGTTGTCTTCCATGCCAGGGAGTAGATGTAGGGCAGCATGCGGTAGCGCAGGCGATCGAAGTTCACCAGGATCTTCTGCGCGTCGGGTCCGTAGGACCAAAGCTCGTTTTGATTTGTCTTGCGGGTCCCGTGCACCCGGAGGATGGGGTTGAAGGTGCCGTACTGGAACCAGCGGATGAACAGCTCGCGATAGGCGGGATCGTCTGGATCTCCGGAGACGAAGCCGCCAATGTCGGTGGTCCAGTAGGGAATGCCGGAAAGCGCGAAATTCAGACCCGCAGGAATCTGGCGGCGGAAGCTGAAAAAATCAGAGTTGATGTCGCCCGACCAGGCCGTGACCGCATAGCGCTGGTCGCCGGCAAACGCCGAGCGGGACAGAATGAAAACGCGCTTCTTGTCGGAGGCGCTGCGCTGTCCCTCATAAACCGCGCCGGTAGTCATGAGCGGATAGATGTTTACGTAGCGATTGCCGCTGCCGGCGGCGAGTTTATGGCCCAGCAGAATATTTTCTTCCTGGCCTTCGGTTTCCGGTTCAGTCGTGTCCAGCCACCAGGCGTCGATGCCGATATTAAAGAGCGCCTTGTCCATGAGCTGCCAGTAGTATTTTCTGGCTTCGGGATTGGTGGCGTCGTATACCGCCATGCCGGCGGTGTGATAGGGCGGCTTGGCGAACTTGAATTTGTCCACGAACCAGCCCCGTTTGTCCATCTCGTCATACACCGCGGAGCCGGGCTCGAAGAAGGGCCAGACCGAGATCATGAGGTGGAAATTCTCGGCGTGAAGTTGATCGACCATGCCTTTCGGGTCGGGGTAATTCTTGTTGAAGACGTGCTCGCCCTTGCGGTTCCACCAGAACCAGTCCTGCACGATGTTATCGACGGGGATGTGCAGTTCGCGATATTTGCGGGCGACACCCAGAATTTCTTCCTGCGACTTGTAGCGGTTCTTGCACTGCCAGAAGCCATAGGCCCATTTTCCGAACATGGGCGCTTGCCCGGTCAGCTCACGGTAAGCGGCAATGATCCGGTCAAAATCAGGGCCGTAAAAAAAATAATAGTCGATGTTGTCGGCCACTTCGGAACTGATGTACAGGTAGTTGGCAAAGCGATTGTTGAACCGGCTGCGCGAGTCGTTGTTCCAGTAGATGCCGTAGCCCTGGCTCGAAAGCAGCAGGGGAACGGAAATGTTCGTATTGTCCTGGGAAATATCCACCGATTCGCCGCGATAATTCCAAACTCCCGCCTGGTGCTGACCGAGTCCGTACAGAGCTTCGCGGGAGCCGTAAATGTTGATGAACGATTCCGCCCGATAGGTGTCCTCGCCATTGACCTTTACCGGGGTTAATTTCCGCGTCGCCTCCTGCAGCAGTTGCTTGCCGTCAAGGTCGCGGTAAGTGATCCCTCCATCCTTGCGCGTGACAGTCACCGCCAGGCGCGCGGTGGTCAGAGTTACGCTGTCATCGGTGGACTGCATGGTCCATTTGGTTTCGGGCCACCTGGTTTTCGTGATCACGTAGTCAGGTCGATTGGAGAACGTTGCTGTTGGGGAGTAACGCACACGAATAATGGAATCGGTGCATACCTGCAGCTTCAGCGTGCCCGTCTTCATGGTGAAAAGCAGGCTGTCGGGTCGCTGTTGCACGGCGGTGACGGGATTCATCGGGACCCATTGGGCCTGGGCCACGCCGGCGAGCAGCGGCAGAATGCAAAGCAGAACCAGTCGAAGGACCGCGCGGGGATGACTTTGCATGGTTGGCACCGCTAACTCTCAATTGGCGACACCAAACTAACATAAAAATCGGGAGGGTGAGCAGGCAGGATACCGCCCTGCGCGAGGGATGCTACGCGCCCATCTGACCACTGCTCCGGAAGGCTGGCAACAATGCATAATAGATAGAGGAATCTCGGCCGCAATGCATCATTTCTCATGCGGATGTCCCACTCGATTCGCGGTGTGACTTACGGGTTTGCCGATCTGAAGGAATTGCTGGCGAAGGCGTCGCCCTTTCGGTCGGGAGACCAATTGGCCGGTATCGGCGCGGCCAGCGCCGAGGAACGAGTGGCCGCTCGGTTTGTTCTTGCTGACCTTCCCCTCAAGCACTTTCTCAGCGAACTGGTCATTCCCTATGAGTCCGACGAAGTCAGCCGGCTGATCGTCGATGCTCACGATGCGGCTGCTTTTGCGCTGGTGGCGTCGTTTACCGTGGGCGAGTTTCGCGACTGGCTACTGGATGACCAGGCCACAGGTGAAGTGCTGGCGGCGCTCGGCCCCGGCCTGACCCCGGAAATAGTTGCCGCCGTGTCGAAACTCATGCCGGCGCAAGACCTGATCGCCGTAGCCCGCAAGATCAGGGTGGTGACGCGTTTCCGCACCACGGTTGGTCTGAAGGGACGGCTGTCGACGCGGCTCCAGCCCAACCACCCGACCGACGATCCGGTGGGCATTGCGGCGTCCATTGTGGACGGCCTTTCTCTGGGCTCGGGAGACGCGGTGATCGGCATCAATCCCGCCAGTGACAATGTCGCCTCGGTGTGCACCTTGCTCCGGTTGGTGGACTACGCACGGGAGAAGTTTGCCATTCCCGCCCAGAGTTGCGTGCTGGCGCATGTCACCACACAAATGGAAGCACTGCGGCAAGACGCGCCCATCGATCTGATGTTCCAGTCCATCGGCGGCACGGAGGCGACTAATAAATCATTCGGAATAAATCTTTCCCTGCTCGATGAGGCGCATGACGCGGCACGCCAGCTCCGGCGGGGGACGGTCGGCGACAACATCATGTATTTCGAGACCGGCCAGGGCAGCGCGCTGTCGGCGGGAGCGCACCACGGGTGTGATCAGCAGACGCTCGAAGCCCGCGCCTACGCCGTGGCCCGCCGCTACCGGCCCATGCTGGTGAACACCGTGGTCGGGTTTATCGGGCCGGAATATCTTTATGATGGGAAGCAGATTATCCGCGCCGGACTCGAAGATCATTTCTGCGGCAAACTGCTGGGCCTTCCCATGGGGTGCGACGTTTGCTACACCAACCACGCCGAGGCCGATCAGGATGACATGGACACGCTCCTGACCTTGCTGGGCGTGGCCGGAGTGAATTACATCATGGGCGTGCCGGGGGCGGACGACATCATGCTCAACTACCAGAGCACATCTTTTCACGATGCGCTTTATCTGCGCTCGGCGCTGGGATTGCGGCCTGCGCCGGAATTCGAGGCCTGGCTGGAGCGCGGCGAATTCCGCCGGCTTTCGGTGAATGAGCTGTTGCCGGCGGGAGCCAATCCGGTGTCCTGAGATGACGGACGAATTAGCCAGAAGCCTTCGGCAATACACTTCGGCGCGGGTTGGGCTGAACCGCGCGGGCTCCAGCCTGTCAACCCGCGAAGTACTCGATTTTCAACTGTCCCACGCCCAGGCCCGGGACGCGGTCCACGCCGCGCTCGACGTGCCGTCTCTGTTGGGCGGACTGCGCGAACGCGGTCTTTCAGCACGTGTCCTCAGGAGCGCTGCTCCTGACCGGGACACCTATCTGCGCAACCCCGGGCTGGGCCGCGCGCTGAATCCCGAGTCGGCCGCGAATCTGGTCGCTGCTTCCTGTGATGTGGTGTTTGTGATCGCGGACGGCCTCTCGGCGCTGGCGGTGACCCGTCACGCATTGGCGCTACTGGACGAGGTGTTACCGCTACTTGACCAGCAATGCTCGGTGGGTCCGGTGTGCATAGTTGAGCAGGGGCGGGTGGCGATTGGCGATGCGATCGGCGTGGCGGTGCAGGCAAAAGTGTCAGTGGTCTTGATTGGCGAGCGCCCTGGCCTGAGTTCGCCGGACAGTCTGAGCGCCTACATTACGTGGGGGCCGCGCTCCGGTCGCACAGACGCCGAGCGCAATTGCATTTCGAACATCCGTCCTGAAGGACTGCATTGCGCGGCTGCCGCGAGAGTGCTTGTCTTCTACCTGCACGAAGCTCTGCGCCAGAAACTGACTGGCATAAACCTCAAGCTCGGGGGTGACTTTCATAGGGACGAGAGTCGTGGCCCGCTGCCCGCAGCCAGAACGTGAAACGTGACCGGGTATCAGGCGCGGGTGCCATAATAAAGCCAGGAGGGCGCGAACCTGAGTCTCGACAACACCGCGATGCTCGCCGTCGCCCTGGCTGAGGCCCGCAAGGGGCTGGCCGAAGGCGGGATTCCGATCGGCGCGGCGATTTTCGATGCGAAGGGCAAACTCCTGGGCGCGGGGCACAACCGCCGGGTGCAGCATGGCGATCCGTCCATGCACGGCGAAACCGATGCCTTCCGCAACGCGGGGCGGCAGCGCAGCTACCGCGACCTGATCATGGTCACGACCCTGGCTCCCTGCTGGTATTGCAGCGGACTGGCCCGGCAGTTCGGCTTCGGCACTGTGGTCGTGGGTGAGAGCCGCAACTTTCAAGGCGGAATGGAATGGCTGCGGTCGCTCGGTGTGAACGTGGTCGATCTCGATTCCGAGGAGTGTGCTTCGCTGCTGAGCCAGTACATCCGTAAGAATCCCGAAGTGTGGAACGAGGACATCGGGGAAGAATAGTTTTGCGAGCAGCCGTGAACAGCTTGAAATCCAGCTTGCAGCTTGTCGTGTTCATGCTGGTCTTTGGACCTGCCGCCGCGCCGCAGGAGCCCACCTTCAACGCCCAGGCCAACGTAGTGGTGGTGCCTACGCTGGTGAGAGACGGAAGCGGCAGTGTGGTGTACGGGCTGCAAGCCAAAGATTTCATTATTGAGGACGATGGCGTCGAACAGGTGCCCTATCTGGATGAAGCTGCCGAGGGCGAGCCAGTCTCGTTGATGATCGCGGTCCAGAGTGGGCGAAGAGCGAAGCGCGAGTTTGACAGGATGCGTGGTTTGCCCGCAGCGTTGGAGCCGGTCCTGAGCCAGCCGGATGTCGAGACAGCTTTGGTGTTCTTTGACAGCAGACTTACTCTGGCGCGCGATTTCACTACCAACTCCGAGCTTATCGAGAGCGACCTCAAAAACCTGGAGACGGGGGACAACGGCGCCGCAATACTCGACGCGGTTGCCTACTCGGTCAAGTTGTTAAACAAACGGCCCGAGGGCCGCCAGCGGTTGCTGCTGCTCATCAGCGAGACCCGTGATCACGGCAGTCACTTTGCCAAGCTCGACGATGTCGTCAAGCTGATCGGAGTTATGAACACTGCGGTGTACGCCCTTCCTTTCTCACCGTATGTGTCGCAGCAACTGGATGTGGTGCGTGGCGCCGACCCTGACGAATGGCACGGCAATGTTGACATCATTGAGAAGCTTGCGGCTGCGAGGCAGGCGATGAGACGCAACGCGCCGAAGACCCTGGCTACGCTGAGCGGCGGTGAGTACGAGCTTTTCACTTCGCGCAAGAGCTTTGAGACCAAGATGAACAGCTTTGCCAATCACGTTCACGGCCGCTACCTGCTGAGCTTCGAACCCAGGAGCCCTCGGCCCGGCCTGCATCAGATTCGAGTACGTTTGAAAGATCCGGTTCGAGATGAGACAGTGCTGTTCAGAAGTAACTATTGGGCCGGCGGCGGTGGCCAGTGAACAAGGCGCCGTCATTCCGGGATGTGGAGTTCCCTCATGAAGCTTGATAAGCGGCAACTGGCCGGCCTCCCCAAGGTGCTTCTGCACGAGCATCTCGACGGCGTACTGCGGCCGCAAACCGTTATTGACCTGGCCAAGCAAACGAAGTACGCAGGCCTTCCCACCAACGATCCAGCACTGTTGGCCCAGTGGTTTCATCAGGGCGCGAACAAGGGGAGCCTGGCCAAATACCTGGAAGGCTTCGCACATACGATCGCGGTAATGCAGACGGAAGATGCGTTGGAGCGGGCAGCTTACGAACAGGCGGAGGATTTGAGTAAGGACGGCGTGGTTTATTTTGAAACTCGTTTTGCGCCGATCTTTCATACCCGCAAGGGGCTGACGCATCAGAAGGTGGTCTCGGCGGTGTTAAAGGGACTTGACCGCGGTCGCAAGGATTTCGGGGTGGTTTCCGGATTGATCATCTGCGCGATGCGCAACATGGACGTATCGCTCGAGATGGCGGAACTGGCTGTGGATTTTCGCGAACGCGGCGTGGTTGGTTTCGATCTGGCGGGGGAAGAGGGCGGCTATCCGCCCAAGAAGCATGTGGATGCTTTTCATTATATTCAGCGGCAGAATTTCAACATCACGATTCATGCCGGCGAGGGCTATGGCAAGGAATCGATCTGGCAAGCCATTCAGTACTGCGGAGCGCATCGCATCGGGCATGGGACCCGGCTGATTGACGACATCGCCGTGGCGGAAGGCAAAGTGGTAAAGCTGGGGGACCTTGCCCAGTACGTTCTCGACAAGCGAATTCCGCTGGAGATTTGCCTGATCAGCAATGTCCATACCGGCGCGACTCCCAGTCTGGCAGAACATCCGTTCAAGATTCTTTATCAGGAAAAGTTTCGGGTTACGCTCAACACGGATAACCGGCTGATGAGCGATACGTCGATGACGAAGGAATTCGAGGCTGCCGCGGATACGTTCGGCCTGACTCTGGACGACTTCGAGAGAATTACCATCAACGCCATGAAGAGCGCGTTCCTGCCCTACCGCGAGCGTTGCGACTTCATTTATCGAGTCATCAAGCCTGGATACGCGAAGGTTCGGGAATCCTTAATTGGAAGGGGAAAAATCTAGGCTTGTGCTTACAGGGGCTCGAGGGAAAACTCAAAAAGTGTCATCCTGAGCGGAGTAGCCGCTTCGCATATGCGAAGCAGCTACGCAGCCGAAGGACCCCTACCCGCTGCGCCCTGTCACCATAGAATCTCATCGAAAACTTACCCGGCGCCTCGGATAGACGGTCGAGATGCCAGAGGTCCTTCGACTCCGCCAGTCCATTCGCGAGCGAATGGAATTGCTGCGCTCAGGATGACACACCTAGTTTTCCGGCAACCTCGGAAGTCATGCCAGCGACTTACGCGGGCAGTTTTCTCTGGTGCCAGGCCAGCAGAAGAGCTGAGCCAATAAGAATCAGACCACCGCATAAGCCGATCCACACTCCGACCGCGCCCCATCCCAGTCTGAAACATAAGAAATAGCCCACGGGAAGCCCGATCAGCCAGTAGGCGATAAAG
>JBOGLD010000211.1:0-4094 GCA_050745885.1 Terriglobales bacterium | reverse complement strand
GCGCACCCGCCAGGACGAAGCCTTGAAATACGCCCTGTCGCTGGGGGTGCTCGATGCCTTCACCATCGGGGCCGAGAGCAATAATGAGCAGGAATACTTGATACGGAGAATTTCCGCGGCCGCCTAGAAGCCTGGTAGCGGATCTAAACACCCCCGAGATCAGCCACAACGGGAGTGGCAACCGCCGAAACAGCGGCTCTACTTTTAGTAGCCTTGCTTTTTATCTACTACCGAATACAAAGGCTGGCCTTCCAGATAGCGGTGCAGGTTTTCAGAGATACAGGCATAGTGCCGCTCCCAGAGTTTTTCGGTGAGGCCGGCGGTGTGGGGTGTAATCAGAAGATTTTCCAGGTCCCACAGGGGTGAGTTGGCGGGCAGCGGTTCGGCTTCGAAAACGTCCAGCGCGGCGCCCCCGATTGTTTTCTCACGCAGCGCATGAGCCAATGCTTCTTCGTCAACCAGGGGACCGCGACCCACGTTGATCAGGCAGGCATCGGATTTCATTTTGGCCAGGCGTGCCGCGTCCAACATGTGCGTAGTACGGGGTGTGACCGGGGTGGCAAGAACCACATAGTCCGCTTGCGCCAGCAGTTCGTCCAGTTGGGAAGGAGCGAAAACCTGTTGCACGCCTTCGGGACTTCCCTTCTCGGGATGTTCGCGCACCGCGATCACCCGCATGCCGAGGTTCGAGGCATGTTTTGCCATGGCTCGTGCAATGCTGCCCAGGCCCACCAAACCTAGCGTAGCTCCTGCCAGTTCTCGCGGGCGAGGGCGCCCCCGCCACATGGCAGCTTGTCCCCACACATGCGTTTGCTGAGCGCGCACGGCTTGAGGCAGGCATTTCGCCAGAGCGAAGACCAACGCCATGGCGTGCTCCGCAACCACCGGGCCGTGGACTTCACGGGCATTGGTGAGCACCACGTCGCTATTGATCAGCTCGGGAAACATCAGTTGGTGAACCGCCGCCGCGGGAGAATGAATCCAGCGCAACTTAGGCGCGGCTTTGAATTGCTCCGGACGCAGTGACCAGCTGATGATTACTTCCGCATCTCTGAGGTAAGGTTCAATTCCTTCATAGCTGGACTGCTGCATGGCTTCCACCGTGGGAAAATCCTGGTGTAGACGGACGGAGAACCAGGATGGCGCGTTCCAGAGTTCGAAGGGGTGATGCACCAGCGTCAGAAGTTTCATAGGTCAAACTTTTAACCACAGAGGACACGGGAGGACACGGGGGGAAACAGACGCGGACCCTCAGTGGTCTTTTGTCAGCAACAACCGCAGATCCTGTCCTGTCATCTCCTTGGGCTGCGGGATACCCAGCATGCCCAGTACCGTAGGCGAAATATCGCGCAGGGAGCCGCCCGGCTTCAACGAAAATTTCTTTCCGTTTTCCGCCACGAGAATAAAGGGAACCGGGTTGGTGGTGTGGGCGGTGTGCGGGCCGCCAGTCGCGGGGTCGATCATCATCTCGGCGTTGCCGTGATCGGCCGTGATCAGCAGGGCCCCACCCTTGGCGCGGACTACCGGTTCGATCCGGCCCAGGCAGGCATCCACGGTTTCGACGGCTTTGATCGTAGGCTCGATCTTGCCGGAATGTCCCACCATGTCGGCGTTGGCAAAGTTCACGATGATGACGTCGAAAGTCCCGTCCTCTACCGCCTTGATTACCGCATCCGCAATTCCGGCGGCACTCATCTCCGGTTTCAGGTCGTAGGTGGCGACTTTTTGGGAAGGCACTACCAAACGCTCTTCCCCCGGGAAGGGCTGCTCGATTCCGCCATTGAAGAAGTAGGTTACGTGGGCGTACTTTTCCGTTTCTGCTACGCGCAAATTGCGCAAACTCGCCTGCCCCATCACGTTGGCCAGAATATTGTCCAGCGATTCCGGCGGTATCACCACCGGAAGCGAAAATTTCTTGTCGTATTGGGTCATGCAGACGTAGTGCAGATTTTTAGGCACGCGATCGCGAGGAATGGCCGCATCCAGGTCGGAGGCTCCCGGCAGGTCGCTTCCCTCCTGCGGATTCAGGCCGCTATTGCGGGCCAGGGCGCGCGTGATCTGGCGGACCCGATCGGCGCGGAAGTTGAAGCAGATGCATGAATCTTCGTCACGTATCGTGGCCAGCGGCTCGCCGCGATTGTCCACACAAACGAAAGGCACGATGAACTCGTCGGTTACTCCCTTGTTGTACGACTCCTTCACGCCCTGCACCGGGTCCACGTATTTCCCGCCTTCGCCATCCCCGAAAACCATCGCATTGAACGCCTTGGCAATGCGCTCCCAGCGGCGGTCGCGATCCATGGCGTAATACCGCCCGTGCACGGAAGCGATCTTCCCGGTGTTGTACTCGCGCATCTTCTGCTGCAGTTGTTCCAGATATCCAGCGCCGTTGGTGGGCAGGGTGTCGCGGCCATCCATGAAAGCGTGCACGAAGACCCGGTCGACCCCGTTCTGCCTGGCCATCTTCAGCAGCGCATAGAGATGAGTTTGATAGGAGTGCACACCGCCATCGGAAAGCAGCCCGAAAAGATGGAGCCGGCGTCCGCCCGAGCGGGCATTTTTCATGGCGGCCAGCAGCACCGGATGCGAGAAAAACTCCCCGTTCTGGATCATGAGCTCAATGCGGGTGCTGTCCATGTGGACAATGCGCCCGGCGCCGATGTTGAGGTGGCCGACTTCGCTGTTCCCCATCTGCCCATCGGGCAGGCCGACGTACTTTCCGCTGGTCTGGATCAGGGTGTTGGGATATTCCCGCAACAGCCGGTCGTAAGTGGGTTTGCGGGCCAGCGCGATCGCGTTAGCTTTGGTCTCGGCTCGATAGCCCCAGCCGTCAAGGATGATCAGCACAAGTGGTTTAGGACGGCTCATTCAGCTCCTGGCTTTTGTGTCTGGCTCGCCGGAAACGGATTACGGAGGCGCAGAGGAACAATGGAAATTGGAAAGAAGAGGAATTATAGGCGAGTGCCAGAGGTTTTCAAATTCGCGGCCGCATAATATAGTCGTCCTATCTTAATTCAGGAAGCATGTCCATCAGCGATCTTCTACTTCTTGAATTTGATGCCGAAGCGAAAACAACCCGCACCATGTTGGAACGTGTGCCCGAGGACAATAAGGACTTCACGCCGCACCCCAAATCGATGCCGCTTAACAAGCTTGCTCCACATGTCGCGGAACTGGCTGGATTCGGAGTTACCGTACTGACTACCCCCGAACTGGACTTCTCGAAAGACAGCGGGCGCAAGCGCATTGCCTTTGAGTCCGCCAGCCAACTGGTGCGGGTCTTCGACGAAGGCGCAGCTCAGGTTCGCGCCGCTCTGAAGAACATACCAGATGAAGCCTGGACCCAGAACTGGAAACTCAGCTTTCAGGGCAAGCCCATTTTCAATGGATCGCGCTTTCTGGCTTACCGGCAGATGTTCCTGAACCACCTGGTGCACCACCGCGCCCAACTGGGCGTGTATCTACGTCTGAATGGCAAGCCCTTGCCTGCCACCTATGGACCTTCGGCGGACGATACGATGGGATTCTAATCAGGGGATGGGAAGTGTAGGACATGCTTGTCCGCCGCACGCGATCCACAACTAAGCCAGGGCCTTCAGCCCCAGGAACCTGGCCGCGCCGCCCAGTTCTTCTTCAATCCTGAGCAACTGGTTGTATTTTGCGATGCGGTCGGTGCGCGACCCCGAGCCGGTTTTAATCTGGCCCACGCCGGTCGCCACGGCCAGGTCGGCGATGAACGTGTCTTCGGTTTCGCCCGACCGGTGCGAGATGACCGAGGTGTAACCATTACGCCGTGCCATGTCGATCGTGTCCAGGGTTTCGCTCACCGTGCCAATCTGGTTGAGCTTGATCAGAATCGAGTTGGCCACGTGCTTGTCGATTCCCTCCTGCAGGAACGTCACATTGGTCACGAACAGATCGTCGCCCACAAGTTGGATCTTCTCCCCCAACTCTTTGGTGAGATTCTGCCAGCCGTCCCAGTCTTCTTCGGACAACCCGTCTTCCAGGGAAACGATGGGGTAATCTTTCACCCATTTCGCATAAAAGCGCACCATGTCGTCGGAACTCTTGGCTGATTTATCGGATTTCTTGAA
>JBOGLD010000210.1:0-91508 GCA_050745885.1 Terriglobales bacterium | reverse complement strand
GGATGACGCCACAATTAGGGGATGGAGGGAATGGACTCCAAGCTGTGCGCTCTGCCGGCTGAGTGCAAGGCGAGTTACAGCCCGCCCCCCGAAGGCGTCATGCTGAGCTTGCGAAGCATCTGGCGCGGAGCGGATCCGCTCTCGTCGTGGCACGTGGAGCTGCGCGCGAGATCCTTCGGGACCAAAGTCCCTCAGGATGACGCCACAATTAGGGGATGGAGGGAATGGCACAGGTGAGGCACCACGAACTTACCTTGTGCGAACCGTCAGGCTGGGCGAAACTGATAATTTTACAGCCATTGCATCCCGCCATTCGAAGGGAGCCTTTCATGCGCGTTAACCTTTTGGCCTTTTTTCTTCTCCTACTCTTGCCATTTTCTCTGGCGCAGCAGCAGTCTGCCACTCCCCCGGACTCAGGCACAGCGAACCCATCGAAGACTTCCTCCAAGCCACGGCTGAAGATCGGCGTGGCGCTCGAGGGCGGCGGAGCGCTGGGGCTCGCGCACATCGGCGTGTTGCAGTGGTTTGAAGACCACCACATTCCGATCGATTACCTTGCGGGCACGAGCATGGGCGGCCTGGTGGGAGGACTGTATGCGACCGGAAAAAGCCCGCAAGAGCTGCGTCAAGTGGTTGAGGCACAGAACTGGGATGTCATCCTGGGCGGAGCCATCCCCTACGAAGACCTTTCATTTCGGAGAAAGGAAGACAAGGTCGCGTTTCCTAATTCGATTCTATTGGGCCTGCGCCGAGGCCTGGTACTTCCCGGAGGATTGAACGCCGGTCAGCAGATCAGTCTTTTGATCGACCGCGAAACCCTGGCCTATTCGGGGGTGCCATCGTTTGACGATCTGCCGGTTCCCTTTCGCTGCGTGGCCACCGACCTGGTCAGCGGGAAACAAGCCGTGTTCAAAGATGGATCGCTTTCAACCGCCATGCGCGCGACCATGGCGATACCCGGACTTTTTTCTCCCATCCGCCAGGGGGAACACGTCTACGTTGACGGAGGTCTGGTGGGCAACCTGCCGACAGACGTCGTGCGGGCCATGGGCGCGGACATCGTCATCGGCGTTCACCTGCAGACCTCGCCCGCCGAGGCGGACAAGATCCAGTCGCTTTTCGCCATTCTGGGACGCTCCATCGACGTGGTGGTTGCCGGCAACGAGATCCGCGGACTGGCAGGAGCGGACCTGGTGGTCAATGTCCCCTTGCAGGATTTCACCTCACTCGATTACACGCAGGCCAAGGCGATCATCGCGAAGGGCACCGAGGCTGCGGCCCAAAAGGAGCGCCTGCTCGAGAGCTACGAATTGGATGATGCCGCCTGGGCGCAATATATGGAGCGGCGAAAATCTCACCGCCTGAGCGACATCGCGGTGCCCCAGTTTGTTAAGGTGCAGGGGACAGGCCCGCAGGGGCAGAAGAATATCGAACGCTTCCTCAAGTCTCAGGCCGGAAAACCGATCGATACCAACCAACTGGAGGGCCTGCTCACGCGGCTGACCGGAAATGGACGATACGATACCGCCGGATATCAGCTTACCCAGCAGAACGGAGAAGTCGGGTTACTGGTGACGGTGCACGAAAAACTCTACGCCCCGCCTACGCTGCAATTGGGGTTCGAAGTGGATGGATCGGAAAGTAACGACGTGGATTTCACTCTCGCCACGCGCTTGACCTTCCTCGATATCGCCGGATACCGCTCGGAGTGGCGCACCGATCTTATTTTTGGCAATACCTATGGGATCGAGAGCGAACTGTATCGGCCGTTCTCGCCGACCAGCAAGTGGTTCTTTTCTCCCCACGCCAGCGCCCGCACCTCGGCTTTCAAGATCTACCGCAAGAGCGATCCCCTGGCCGAATACCACTTGAACCGCAGCAATATCGGCGGCGATATCGGATACGGGTTCAGTCGTTTCAGCGAGGTCAGGTTCGGTTATGAAGTAGGTACGCTGGACGCCAGGCTGCGTCTCGGTACCCCGGAATTTTCCGCGCTCGGAGGGCGCACCGGCTCAGCGCGTTTTCGCTGGCTTCTGGACCACACCGATGATCCCGTGGTCCCCCGGCGCGGAGTCGGCGCCGAGTCAAACTTCCGATGGTATGACACCAGCCCGGGGGCCACCAGGAGCTTTCCGGTTTGGGATACCCGTATCAGCTACTTCAAGCCGATTACCACGCCGGCGTCTTTGTTCGTGGTCGGCGAAGGCGGCACCACCTTTGGTTCCACCCACAACGGCGAGTATCCGCAGTTCTTCCTGGGCGGTTCGAACCGGCTCAGCGCTTATGGCACCAATGAACTTTTTGGCGACCAGTTCTACTTTTTCCGGGTGGGTTATTTGCATGATCTGCTGACTCTGCCTCCCCTGGCCGGAAAAAAAATCTACGCCATCGGCTCCTACGAGTTCGGCAAGATGTACGGCTTTCCCAACGCCAGCAAGTTTCCCAACGATTTTGCCGCCGGCATTCTGGCCGAAACCGCCGTAGGACCCTTGGTTTTTGGCGGAAGCCTTGGTGACAGCGGACACCGCAAATGGTTCTTCCAGCTCGGGCGGGTATTCTGATTTCACCGCTGTCAGCGCCTTGCTTGGCGAACTTTGCGGTCCAAGATTTTGTACGAATGAGGCCGCAAAGCACGCCAACAAAATGCACGAGGGTGTCCTCTTTGAAACTAGGCCACTCCCGAGTTTTGAATTATTCTTTGAGTCGCCAGGCAGGCTGAATAAAAACGGAGCAGTTCCCAATTATTCGAATGAGACACCAGCTCCACTTGGAACCGGCTAGGAGGCGCGCCAGCCGGCGCGGCGTTCACCTTTCAATCGCGCCCTCATTCAGACTTCAACCATTATGAAAGGAATAGACTATGTCAACGAACCGCAATCAATATCAATGGGCAATTTGTTTCGTACTTGTTCTGAGCTTCTGTACCGCCGTGTCCGCCCAGAGAGGACGGGGGTGGACCTATCTTGGAGACTCGCATGTGGATGGTTCAGTAGACCATGACAGCATCCGGGTCGGAAGGTCCGATGGAACCTTCCGTGCCATTCAATTGCGGATCAGTGGCGGCGCAATCAATTTCGAACGCGTCATTGTCCGCTATGGAAATGGCACCCAGCAGGAGATTCCGATTCGGGCCCGCATCCCGAATGGCGGTCACACCCGCGCCATCGACCTGCCGGGAGACCGGCGCATCATCCAGAGCGTCGACCTCTGGTATGGCAAGGACAGGTGGACCAGTCGCCCCAAAGTCACCCTGTATGGAATGCGCTGATCTCAGATCCGGTCGTTCAGAAAAAATTTGCCTGAAGGCGAACATCGGAAGGAGACCTGACCGGACGGGCTGAGTCGGAATCATCCTGGTTCGGAGTCAGCCCAGAAGGTCCTCTCCAAAAGCAAGCCGGACGCCGGCGCTAGTTCTTCCCCAGGTTCTTGGGGGACTTCTTGCTCAGTGTATCCAGCAAGAGCCTTGCGGACTTCGGAGCCGGCACAGCTTTGTTGAGCACGATGTCTTTCGCGTTCACCTCTTTACCATAGAGTTTCTTGTTGGCGTCATTGTCCGGACGAAGAGTCGAACCCGCCAGCGATATTCCGGCAAACAATCCCCGGGCGCGGGAGTAGGAGAGGATTTCAGCCCGAAAACTGACGTCAGTCTCAGCCGAAGCATTCCGTCCCACCGGCCCAGCCGCCGCGGAGACATCGCCACCGAGCTTCACCTTGCTGCTCAGGATGCTCGAAGCCGATTTCTCACTCATCAGCAATAAGACAAAGTCAGTCGCCTGCCCGCCGAGTTGCAATCCGAAGCTGCCGCCTTCGAGCGCCATCATGGTAGGAGCGCTCCAGGGCCCGTGAAAAGTCTTCCCGCTGCGGCAAGTCATGACTCCCCGGCCGTAGCTGCCCCCGATTCCAAAAGCGAATTTGATCACAGACGGCAGGACAACCACACAGTCCGCCTTGTCAATCACGTCCTGCGGAACATCGTCTGGAATATCGAGAATCTCTTTCATGACCGTTCCCGCCTTCTGGACCCGGTCCTGTTCCTTGTCCTGCCCTGCGGCGGGTAACGCCAGCATAGCCAACAAGCCGAAACCCAAAATAATCTTTCTCATAAATCCCCTCTCGCTAACTTTTTAAACTGCGTGATTTCCATTTTGCCCAGCGTTGGCCCAACAGAAGGAAGACCGCTGCAATCATAGCAAAAGTTCATCTCCCGGGTTGGCGGGCGCCTCCCCCTCCAGTGGTTCTGAATCGGAACCAATTCCTCATGTGGGCTGCTGCAATCCGTCATCTTTTTCGACACGAAGTGTTCATGCTTGCGTGTCGGCAAATTTGATTTCACTCACGCCGCTCCGGATATTTTCACGCCTGCAGTGCAAGCAATCAGGGTTAGCTCCTGCGCGGCTCGCAGCTCGCGAGGGCGAACGCGATGGCAGGTTACATGCCCTCAATCACAGCAGCGAAAGTAAGAACTCGCTAAGAATTCGAAACGGAGATACACGGAAAAGTATGCGTAAACAAAAAGGTTTCTCGCTGATTGAACTTCTGATCGTGGTGGCGATTATTCTGATCATCGCTGCCATTGCCATTCCCAACTTACTGCGGGCGCGCATCGCGGCCAATGAGGCCTCGGCGGTCGCTTCGATCCGGACCATTAACACTGCGGAAGTAACTTATCTCACCGCCTACCCCACAACCGGCTACTCGATCACTCTGGCGGCCCTCGGTCCGGCATCAGCAGGCACTTGCCCTACTCCGGCGGCCACCAACGCCTGCCTGCTGGACTTCAGCCTGGCTTCGGCGTCGGCCACGGCGTCGGCCAAAAGCGGATATTACTTTGCCGTGAGTAATGCCACCAACGCCACTACGCCGGTCTCCGGCTACACCGTGGGCGCGGCTCCGTCGGCTTTCAACAGTACGGGGGTTCGCCTGTTCTGCTCGATTGAAGATGGCGTGGTGCGGGCCACGCCCGGCGCTTCCGGCGGAGCGCCGGTTGCGACCACAGCCGGCTGCATCGCCTACACCACGCTCTAGGAGAAGGGACGGGTACCAACTGTTTTCAGGGAGGGTGCGAAACCTAAGGAGCATCGGAGCGATTCGATGCTCCTTAGGGATTTTTGTTGGGAAGCACTATCGCGTTTGAAATGTGGGGGAATTTGTGGAGAAAACGCTCGCTGTTCTGGCGCCTCCAAGCCCTTGAAAAATGTGGTGAGCGCGGATGGACTCGAACCATCGACCCATGCCTTAAAAGGGCATTGCTCTGCCAACTGAGCTACGCGCCCACTTTCATTCAATTTAACACAGCAGGCACGCACTTCGTTGCGTGAGGCTAAAGCGGTGAACGAAGCCCGATTCGCTTGACCTGGCAGGAAACGGAACCCTCAATCCATTTTTCTCCTGAATTCGTTCTGAACTATTTTCCTGGCGACACACCGGTGGGACGGAAACTTGCTCGGGCGTGTGCAGTGAGAGCGGACGACAAGCCGGATCCGGTTTCCTAGGTGGACGGTTGCCGGTCCTCCTGGTTCGAGGATTGACGCGTCCGGGCGGCGGCCTTCTGCCGGACAAGCCGCCAGATCAGCACCTCGGCTTCCAGTACTGTGCGATCCGTCAAATCCAGGCCGACGGACGCTCTCCAAATCTGCTGCTCCTCCAACTCGGACCTCACGAGGTCAGCCGACGTGGGTAGGGAAATCAAATCTGTTCAACCCAGGAATGCTCACCGCAACGGGGCAGTGAAACGTTTGGCGTTTTTACTTCTCTTGTCGTGCCGGTTCTATAAGAGTAAGGCGGCGGATCGTTCTGAAACGCCCGATAGCCGCGCCCGGTGAAGCGGATCGTGCCGCGCGCTCCTTCCTCGATGTGACCTTCATTTCTCAACTCCGCAACGATCTCGCGGCCCAAGGCGGAATCCATCGCTGGTTGCGACAGGCTTAGAAAACGTGTTGGATCTTCACAATAACGCTCGGCCAGCTTGAACCGAAGTCCGTCGCGCACCAGGTCCCGTTGCATGGCGGCACCTCCTGAGACCAGC
Organism: Terriglobales bacterium; assembly: GCA_050745885.1. Lineage (GTDB taxonomy): Bacteria > Acidobacteriota > Terriglobia > Terriglobales > Acidobacteriaceae > JAIQFF01. The sequence continues at coordinate 85,483 of JBOGLD010000210.1, read as the reverse complement.
CTATGCCGCCCGAGGAGTCGAAGAAATGGCCCTTAGGTGCCAGTCTCATCGGTTCCCCAGGGTATGGACAATTTGCAGCCCTTGCCCTCTGGCCTGCTCGATGGTCTGCGGCTGAAAATTCCCCGGCGTCATCCCGCATGGCCACGCCGGGCAGTTCGCCCCAAAGACTGAACCAGCCTGGATCGCCCGCCGGATCGTATAACATTGCCTGCTGAAAGCCGACACTGGAGCCGCATGGATGTGCACTTGATTGACGGAACCTATGAATTATTCCGGCACTTTTTCGCCGTGCCGGGTGCAGTTGATGTGAACGGCCAGGAAATCGGCGCAGTGCGGGGTGTGCTGACCTCCGTTTTGTCCATGATCGAGCGCGGTGCCACTCACATCGGGGTTGCAACCGATCATGTCGTGGAGTCGTTTCGGAACGATCTCTATCCCGGATACAAGACCAGCGAAGGTGTCGCGCCGGAGTTGCTCTCGCAGTTTCCTGTTCTCGAAGAAGCGCTGGCGGCGATGGGCGTTGTGGTGTGGCCCATGGTCTACTTCGAGGCGGATGATGCGCTCGCTTCGGCTGCCGTTAAAGCGGCGGAAGATAACCGGGTGCGGCAGGTGCTCATTTGCACCCCGGACAAAGATCTGAGTCAGTGTGTTGTGGACACGCGGATCGTCCAACTGGATCGCCGCCGGGACCTGCTGCGCGATGAAGCCGGCGTCGTGGCCAAGTTCGGAGTAAAGCCGCAATCGATTCCTGACTACCTGGCTGTGGTCGGCGACAGTGCGGACGGTTTTCCAGGTGTGACTGGATGGGGCGTGAAGGCTGCGGCTCTTACGTTGTCTCAGTATCCTCACCTCGAAGACATTCCCAAGGATTGGCGCCAGTGGCATCCGTCAATTCGCAAGGCGCGCCTGCTTGCGGAATCGCTGTTCAACACCTGGAACGACGCCCTGCTGTTTCGCACCCTGGCAACTCTGCGGCGGGATGTGCCCGTCTTTGATACGGTCGAGGATCTTCGCTGGAAAGGACCGCGCCCGGAGTTCGAGGAACACTGCGCACGAATGAAGTCTCCACAACTTTTTCGGCGCGCTACGTCGGCCAAGCCGAAGGAAACTCAGGAAACGTAGGTTCCTTCGGATTGGAATCGGCCGCACCCTGTTCTCGTCGGGTCAGTTGCCGATGCGAAGTTCGGCTTCCCCGGCGACATCTGGAATCATGACGTGGAGCGCGTGACCGGACGCATCGTACGACGTCTTCAGCGCGGACGTACCGTTAGAGAGCTTGGCATCGGCCTTCGCGGACGGCCAGTCATAAACAACAACCTCCACGGTTTTCCACCACGGCGCATAGGACCCCTGACGGGCGCCGAAGTCCACCCGCACCGAGTTGTCCTCGGACTGGCAGGTAAATGCCTGGCGCAGGAACTCGCCGTGTTGGTAGCGGAAAGTGTGGCCATCGTCGAGATAGAGCGAACCGCTGCACTGCGGGCCGGGATACACCCGAAGCACGAGCCGACCACTGGGAGTTTCATCGGTGCTCTGAATCAGCGGCTGTAGCGGCAAAATGCTTCCGCCGCGGACATACACCGGCAAAGTCTCGAGCACGGGATGAATTTTCGAAGGCGCGGGAAAGACGGTTCCCGGGCCGGCGCTGGCAATTTCGACGATGGTCGGCTCCGGCACCGGAGCCGGGGCCTTGAGACCCGTCCAGAAGTCGTACCACGGACCTTTCGGAAACGACACCACATAGTCGTCCATGGTCTCAGCGAACGGCTGCGGAGCGACCAGCAGGCTGGGACCGAGCAGAAATTCCGAGTCGAGATTGCCGAACCCGTTCGAGGGCGGAGTAAAGACCTCGGGAAATTCAAGAAAGATGGGACGCATCATGGGCAACCCGGTGCGTGAGGATTCCTCTGCGAGACTGTAAATGTAGGGCATCAGTCGATAGCGGGTTTCGATGTAGCGGCGACGAATCTTTTCCTGCTCCGGGCCATGCACCCAGACCTCCTGCATCATAGAGCCCTTGGTGGTGTGGTCGCGATACATGGGATTGAAGGCTCCCACTTCAATCCAGCGAGTGAGCAGGTCGGGCGGCGGCGAGCCGTTGAACCCGCCGATGTCGTCGCCTACGAACGAAATTCCGCTGAGGCCGAGATTGAGCAACTGTTGCGTGGCCAGGCGAAGATGGTTCCAGGTCGAAGAATTGTCTCCGGTCCAGGTAAAACCGTAGCGTTGTCCGCCGGCAAAAGTCGCGCGCGTGAGAACAAAGGGACGCTCGTCCGGGCGCAGCTTGAGCAGGCCCTCGTAGGTGGCGCGAGCGTTCTCCAGTCCGAAGATGTTGTGAATCTCCGAGTGGGTGGCGGTACGAGTGGCGAAACCCGGCTCTTCGATGCGATGGATATTGTCGAGAGGCATGGTCTTGCCCGGACCGTCAAACACGGCGGGCTCGTTCATGTCGTTCCAGAAGCCGGCCACGCCGTCCTTAACAAATTCTTTGTAGAGGCCGCCCCACCAGTCGCGGGTCTGGGCGCGGGTGAAGTCAGGAAATACCGCCGGGCCGGGCCATACGATCCCGACGTACTCGCTGCCGTCCGCTTTCTTCACGAACTGATCTCCCGCTTCTCCGGAGTCGTAGGGAGCATAGCCCTGGTTGGCAACGTGCGCGATGTGCAAATCGGTAATCGTCACCAGATGAAAGTGTTGTTTGCGGAGGTCGGACACGAGCCCGGGAAAGTTGGGAAAGGTCTGGGGATTGACCGTGAAAGGCCGATTCCTGTCCTGGTAGTCGATGTCGAGATAGAGCACGTCGGACGGGATCTTGTCCTTGCGCAGACGGTCGGCGATTCCCCGGAATTGCGACTCCGGAGTGTAGCTGTAGCGGCACTGCTGAAAACCCAAAGCCCATAGCGGAGGCAGCGGATGGGTTCCGGTAAGGTAGGTATAGCCTTCGACCACCTGTTTCGGAGTGGGACCATAAATCAGGTAATAGTTCAGCGGCCCACCTTCCGCGCCGAAAGAATATTCGTCTCGCGATTGTTTGCCGAAGTCGAACCAGGTGCGCCAGGTATTGTCGAGAAACAGCCCGTAGCTGCGGCCGCCGCCGATCGCCAGAAAAAACGGAATGCTCTTATAGATGGGATCGATTGCTTCCTGGGTGCCGATATCGGTGTTCCATAGCGTGTAAGCCTGGTTCCTGCGATCGAAAGTGCCCGCCTTGTCGCCCAGTCCGAAATAGTGCTCATCGCCGGGCATGGTTTTGTAGACGGAGAAGCCGCCCGCCTGGAATCTGGCGGGGCGGCCGAGCGCGTCGGCCGAGATAATGTTGCCGGCGAGGTCGCGAACCACCAGCCGGAGCGGAGCGCGTTCAACCCGCACCTCGAGTGCTGCAGTGCGGAAACCGATGGACGCGGAATCCTGCGTCGGCTGCACTTCGACGGACTTGCCGCGCGGTTCCGGAAGCACCGCCCAGGAAGCGTCCTCCGGGAAAGCGCCGCCGGGTGCAATTCGAACCCGGAGGATGTCATCCCGCAGGGCGGTAATCCGCAAACTCGCGGGACCCGCCTGAATGTCAATGCCGTCTCGGCGCGGATGGGAATCGGTTACGCTTTCGAGCGTAATGGCAGGCTGTGAGGCCGACGTGGTCTGCGCGGCCGCGGAGCCCACAGCCAGCGCTGTGCCGAAGAAGAACACAAAGAACCGCTTGCAGGACCAGCACATTATGACTCTCTCCAGATAAATTGGCGTTCGTATACCGACTTCATGGTTTCTTGCCGCTGAAATGAATTACGATTTTCGCACGGGGGTAGGATTCCGACGTACTGGCCGGAATCGCGACGTTGATGCTGGCGCTCTCCGCGCTACTCCTCACCAACGCGGCGCCTTCGACAGAAGCCACTTGCGCCGCATTCCACATCCCCAGCTCGTATTGTCTGCCCTGAGCTCCGGAAATTTCGAGGGTCAGGCTGTCGAGCGCCGCCGTCCACGACTCAGACAGGACGCGCAAACCCTGGCTCCTGCTCCCCAGCGGCGGTAAGGCGGGCGAAAGGCTCAGTCCAAAATCATTTCTCAGGCGGATGTGCAATGTGCTCTTGCCTGCACTCACGGGAAATTCCACAGTCACGTGCTGGTCCATGCCGTTCTTCTTCACCTGAAACGCGATCTTGCGGCCGTTCATCTCTGCGCCGAGAATCTGCGCGCGCAGGCTCACAGCTGGAGAAAACACCAGAGTGCAGTCGCCGCTGCCCCCGCGGGTAACAGCAAGAGAAATCTCATTCTCAGCCTTGCGATAAGCCATGCGCACTGACGCGAAGCCCGCATGCACGCTATCCAGCGTGAACCAGGTCCAATCAGCGGGAACGTGCGGCGCCAGTGTGACGCGGCGCGTGCCGGCATCGGTCTGCAGACCAAAAAGACCTCGCAGCAGCGGGCTGACGACCATGGCGGCAGACCAGATCTGCTGCGGAGAGCTGGTGGACAGAGGCTGGTAATAGTCGCCCGACAGAACCTCCGTGACATGTCCCAGCGATCCGTCGAGCGCCAGCTCTGCATTCGCCATCAGGTTGGAAAAGCCCGGCAAAGTGCGATGGTACCGGTATTCGCCCACCGATGCCCATCCGGTGAAGAGCGGCCACACCGAGCCGAAATGATAGCCGCCGGCACTGTACTTTGCGGCACGCGAGGAAATGATCCTCATGCCCCAATCGGCTTCGTACTCGGGCGCGGCGAGCTCCGTAATCATGGACTCAGCTTTCTCTTCGTCGAGCAGGCCAAACCACATGGGAACCGTGGCCAATACGCTGGGTTCGTCCACCTGGTGGTTTTCCTGATCGAGAGCGAATGCGAACCGGTTCTTTTCCGCGGACCAAAAAGTCTTGTTCACCAGGAGCTGCTGGCGGGAAAAGTCTTCGCCAAGCTTCTTGCTGATGTCTTCCTTTCCAGTTAGATGCGCCAGGCTGGAGAGCGCCCGCAAAGCCTCCGCCCCCAGCGCACTCTGGTAAAGCTCAGTATGGACCGGAAGTAGCGGGCCGCCTTCCACCCAGCCGTGACCGATGCCGAAATTTTGCGGCAGTCCCTGCGCATCGTAAGTGGAAAGCAGAAAATGGTACGCCTTCAACAAGCTGTCCCACTTCTGCTGGGCAAAGGCCACGTCGCCGCTCGCCACCACGTAGTCGTTCATGGCGATGATATAGAGCGGCGTCGCATCGGCCGAAGCATACGGGTAGGGATAGCCGGTGAACCAGGGCACGAAGTTTGCGCCCTGGGAGATTTCGTGCGGCATCTTGCCGTCGCCGCGCTGGTACTTGCTCAGAAAATCCAGTGCGACGCGGGTGCTGCCAAAGTCGCCCTCGGCATTGAGCGCCAATGAGGTCCACAGCGCGTCGCGGCCGAAAAACCAGGCGAATCCCGGGCGCTGGCTTCCGCCCGACGTCCGGTAGCCGGCGATCAGTCCTGTACCCAGATAGGGATTGGTCACCAGTCCCTGCAGCACGCTGACCCGGGCCCAGTCGTAGGCCTCTTGCAACTGACGATCGGGCAAATCGACGCTCACCGTTTTGTCGAGATAAGCGCGGTAATAGTCCGCCGACTTCTGTAGCAGCGCCGCATAGCCGCTTTCCAGCCGATGGTACTCCGCCTCCGCTTCTGCCTGCCCGTTCACCGAGGCCGCGATTACGATCACCTTGGCTGCCTTACCCTTGCCGGTCACCCCCAGGTGAAAGGAGTTTTCCTTCGCGCTGGAATAGTTGGTGTCGTATTCCTCGTGGACTTCGCTGGCGCTAGGAGAGCCGACAAAAGCGGAAAACTTTTTTTGCTCCTCGCCCAGATAGAAGGCGCTCAACTTGGGATCCCAAAAAGAATATGTTCCGCCTAGCGCAGCCGGCCATTCCAGTTGGAAATCACTTTCAAAACCGACCTGCACGTCTAGCGGGTCCGCGGTTTCGACTTCAATGATGATCACAGCGCCGGGTTCGTGCACCGGAACGAAGAAGGTTTCACGCACTGCGAACGTATTCCCGGTGTAGAGAATCGTGCTCGACTCCGGCCGCACCGTGAGCGTGCGAGCCAGCGCTTCCGCCGGAACCACATGTCCATCCACCAGGAAACGAAGGTGAAATTCGCGCAGGATTTTCAGGGGGTAAACCCAGGCCTCAAAGTCCCCCGATTCGTTTCCGAACAATCCCGCACGCTCGCCCACGGCAGAAACAAACTCCCAGGGGCGATCGGGGCGCGATAGCTCCATGGGACGCGAAGGCTCGATCGCGTTTGCCGGAAGCGCCAGGCCCACCCCCAGGGCGGCGGCCAGGATCAGCCGTGGAATCATTTCACGGAGCGAACAAAAGGTTGGGCGTTTCATCAGCCGGGCTGCTTCAAATACTCGCATGCGGTGAAATTTGCGTCCGTGTCTGAACTTGCAAAGTCGCGATGCACTGAATAGAGTAGGGGCGAATTCTAGCACGAGCCAACTCCGGGAAGGTACCGTCCCTTTTGTCTTCTTCACGCCGTACGTTTCTCCAGTCCCTGAGCACATCGGCGCTGGTATTGTCTCTGGATAATATTCTGGCTCTTGCCCGTCCCTTCCGGCCGCACGCGTTTTTCCAGTCGAGTGAAGGACCGGCGAAACCGGGCCTGGGATTGAGTTTTATAAATGTGGCTCGGGAATCGGGACTCAACGTAAAGACCATCTACGGCGGCGAACACAAGAACAAGTACCTGCTCGAAACCACGGGTTGCGGCGTCGCTTTTTACGATTACGACAACGACGGCTGGCTGGATATTTTTCTGGTCAACGGATGGCGTCTGGAAGGCTTCCCTGCGGGCCAGGAACCCACCTCCCATCTTTTCAAAAATAATCGCGATAGCACATTCACCGATGTCACCGCCAAGGCCGGAGTGGCCCATTCCGGCTGGGGACAGGGCGTCTGCATCGGCGACTATGACAATGATGGTTTCGAGGATCTCTTCGTCACTTATTTCGGCAAGAATGTTCTCTACCACAACAACGGCGATGGCACGTTTTCCGATGTCAGTGAAAAAGCCGGCGTCTCCGGGACCGGTAAACGCTGGAACACCGGCTGCGCCTTTGTGGATTATGACCGCGATGGCAAGCTCGATCTGTTTGTCGCCAACTACATTGACCTCGATCTGGCTACGGCTCCCGTCCCCGAATCGGGGCCTTGTCTCTACAAGAGTGTGATGGTGGCCTGCGGGCCGCCCGGCCTTAAAGGCGGAAAAAATATTCTCTACCACAACAATGGCAACGGCACCTTCACCGATGTCTCTGAGTCCTCCGGGATTCTGCAGGCCAACGGAACTTTCGGCCTGGGAGTCCTTACCGCAGATTTCGATAACGACGGCTGGCCCGACATCTATGTCGCCAACGACTCCACCGCCAGCGCTCTCTACCAGAACAAGAAGAATGGAAAGTTCGTAGACATCGCCATGGAGGCCGGTTGCGCGCTCAGCCCGGACGGCAAACCGCAGGCTGGCATGGGAGTATCGGCGGCGGATTACGATATGGACGGCAATCTCGACATCATAAAAACAAACTTCGCGGGCGATACGCCGTCGCTCTATCACAATCTGGGAGACGGCAATTTTGAAGACGCCACTTTTGCCGCCGGCCTGGGCGCGCACACCCAGTACCTGGGCTGGGGTTGCGGATTCTTCGATATGGACAACGACGGCTGGCCCGACATCCTGATCTGCAACGGCCACGTCTATCCCGAAGTCGAACAACTGAAGACCGAGGCTGGCTATGCGCAACGCAAACTGCTCTATCGCAACCTGCGCAATGGCAGGTTTGAAGACGTCTCCATGCAGGCGGGCCCGGGTATTTCGGTGCCGGTGGCGTCGCGTGGCTGCGCTTTCGGAGACTTCGACAACGACGGCGACCTTGATCTCGTGATCAATCCCGTGAATGATTTTCCGCAGCTGTTGCGCTGCGATCTCACTCCGGGAAACAACTGGATCAAAGTGCGGACCATAGGCACTAAATCGAACCGCAGCGGCATTGGCGCCCGTCTGCATTGCGTGACTCAGGAACCTGGCGAAACCAAGCCTCATTCCCAGATCGACGAAGTGCGCAGCGGCGGCGGCTACTTCTCGCAGAATGATCTGCGAGTTCATTTCGGCCTGGGAAAGGCCGAGAAGGTGCAACTGCTCGAAGTCCGCTGGCCTAGTGGACAGGTGGACACTTTGAAGGACGTCAAGGCCAATCAGGTGGTCTTCGTAAAGGAGGGTGAAGGAATTGTTCGCACCATGCAGTTCCCTGCCCCGGTGCCGGGTAAATCAGGTGGAAAATAATTTTTTTGGGGAGCATCATCCTGAGCATGCGAAGCACCTGAGCCCGTGGGCGTCATCCTGAGCGCAGCGAAGGATCTCGCGTGCAGCGGATATAAAGTTGCCCTCGGCAGTTGTGCCGATGCGCGCAAGATCCTTCGGGACTGAAGTCCCTCAGGATGACGCCGGTATTGGGGAGGAAGTCCCAAGTTTGGTTGCCGCGGAGGCGAATTAGAGCCGGCGCTCCCCTCGAAGGCGTCATCCTGAGCATGCGAAGCGCCTGAGCCTGTGGGCGTCATCCTGAGCGCAGCGAAGGATCTCGCGTGCAGCGGATATAAAGTTGCCCTCGGCAGTTGTGCCGATGCGCCCAAGATCCTTCGGGACTGAAGTCCCTCAGGATGGCGCGTGGCGTTTTACCTCTTCAGTTCGTGTGGAAGGGCCGACGATTCGCGATGACGATGACCAAATTATTCAGCCTCATGCTCCTGATTACATCTGTGGTGGCGCAGCCCATGCAGTCCACGGAGCAACCGGCGAACCCACTGCAACGACTCTCTTCCGACTTTTGGGAATGGCGCGCGAGTGAACAACCATTCTCATTCGACGATATTCCGCGGCTGGACCGTCCCGACGGATGGGCTGCAGACTGGTCACCAGCCACGATCGCAAAGCGCCGCGATGAACTAACCGCCTTCGAAAATCGCTGGCGGCGATTGGGAAGAGATGTTCCCGGCCGCTCGCGCGCCGACACCGTAGATGATCTGCTGGTCGGCTCCGCCCTTGCCCGGGCGCGCTGGGAGCTGGATTACGTGCGCGGCTGGCAACGCAATCCCTGGTTTTATCTGGACCAGACACTGGCCTCGGTATTCGTCAGCCTCACCCAGCCGCCGCCCTTCGGCGAGGCCCGCAGCGCGGAGATCGTTCGCCGCATTCAGGCCATTCCCCGGATCATTGCTGACGGAGAAGCGAACCTCACAGACGCCGCCCGCCCGCTGGCGGAGTTGTCCATTCATCAACTGAACGACATCGGTCCCCGGCTGGAAGAGATGACACGTGAGCTGAAGGCTCATCTCACGGCAGCAAGTGCCGCGCAGCTCGACCCGGCGGTTCACGCCGCAGTCCAGGCTTTGGTTGGTTATCGCGACTGGCTTGAGCAGCGCCTGCCAACCATGTCCAACAATGTCGCCGTCGGACGCGAGAACTACGCCTTCTTCCTGAAGCATGTCGCCTTGATCCCCTGGACGCCCGAACAGCTGGTTGCCAAAGGCCGGCAGGAATGGGAGCGGGCGGTCGCCTTCGAGGCTTATGAGCACAATCGCAATTCCAGCTTGCCGCAATTGCCGCTGGCAAAAGATCAGGCGATGCAGATAGACCGCGAGAAACAGCAGGAACAACAGATCCGCGATTTCCTTGAGCGGAAAAATATCCTCACCGTTCCCGCCTGGGTGCAGCACTATCGCAACCTCCCTTATCCGGCGTATCTGGCGCCGCTCGCCGCCTTCGGAGTCGCCGACGACCTCACCAGCCCCTCCCGGCTGAAGGACCCAGCCACCAGTTACATCAAGACTCCTTCCCCCGATCGCGGATATTTCGATCTCTCCACCGCCCGCGATCCGCGCGGGATCATCGTGCACGAAGGCATGCCGGGACACTACCTCCAAAAAGTAATGTCCTGGACCAACGCGGACCCGATCCGCCGTCACTACTACGACTCCAGCGCCAACGAAGGCATCGGCTTTTACGCCGAAGAAATGATGTTGCAGGCCGGCCTCTTCGATGACAGCCCCCGCACCCGCGAGATTATTTACAACTTCATGCGTTTTCGCGCCCTGCGGGTGGAGGTCGATGTGAAGCTGTCCACGGGGGAGTTCACCATCGAACAGGCGGCTGACTACCTGGTGAAAACCGTTCCTCTCGACCGCGCCACGGCAATTGAGGATGCTACCTTTTATGCTTCCGTACCGGGCGTGGGAATCTCCTATCAGACCGGCAAACTTCAGATCGTGAGATTGCTGGCTGAAGCTCGCCTGGCGCAAGGCGACAAATTCAACCTGCGCGACTTTCATGACTTTGTGTGGAAGAACGGCAATGTGCCGATCGCCTTGCTACGTTACGAATACCTAGGCAAGACAGACGAGATTGAAGCTCTACAGCACTGAAACCGCATTTACCATCTGTCATTCTGAGCGAAGCGAGAGGTTTCGCTCGCGAAACTTCTCGCGAAGTCGACGAACCACACGTCAAGATGAAGGCGGCTTCACGGCTGAACCGGATCCCTCTTTGATGGTATGAATCGCGTCCACCGAGACGTTTTCGAAACGCTCGGCGAGCCCGCTCGGCCAGCGAATCTGGATCCAATCTATCTTGGTTGCAGTGCCCAGGCCGAAGTGGAGGCGCACGTCATTGTTCGAGTCGTAACTGGAGCCGCTGCGAACTTCGTCAACCAATGTTCTCGGGCCCACCTTCACTGAGACCCGAGCCCCAATTCCATCCCGATTGGATTTCGTTCCAGTGAGTTTAAGTCCGATCCAGTGATTGAGCGACCGCACCTGGTTCACCAGCAGACTGGGAGCGGCGTTCATGTTACTGATCACCGCCGAAATTCGGCCATCGTTCCACAGATCGCCGATAGCCAGCCCACGCCCGGCATGAACGGCGGTGATGCCTGGACCCGCCTCGGCCGAAATATCGCTGAACGTCTTGTTGCCGTTGTTGTGGTAAAGAATTCTCGGCTCCTCATAGCTGCTGCCCAGGTTCTGCTTGTCCACTTCAGGATAGACGTGCCCGTTCACCAGCAGCAGATCGGGCCAACCGTCGTTGTCGAAATCGAGAAACATGGTTCCCCAGCCCAGGTATCGGGTATACAGGCCCAGGCCGGCGGCGAAGGTCACGTCGTCGAAGGTGCCATTGCCGTTGTTGCGATAGAGGGTCGAGGTATCATCGGAAAAATTGGTTTTGAAAATATCCAGCCGCCCGTCGCCATCGTAGTCGGCGATGGTCGATCCCATCCCCGCCTGCTCGCGGCCGTCTTCGTTATAGGCGGCGCCTGCCACCACCGCCACGTCGGTGAAAGTTCCGTCGCGATTGTTGTGGTAGAGAATGCTGGGCGTACTGTCACAGGCGACGTAAATATCGGGCCAGCCGTCGTCGTCAAAATCGAGCGTGGAAACACTGAAAGCGTAATGGCCGCTGGTCTGGTCGATTTTCGCTTTCGCCGTAACGTCCTCAAATTTTCCGTTGCCCAGGTTGTGATAAAGAATATTTTTGGAGCCGGGCAGGCCGCGGGGCCCGCACATCACCGGAACTCCCTTCCACACGCACGATGCCCTTTCTCCCGGGGCCGGAGCGCTGGAGAGATCGAAGTCCACGTAGTTCGCGACCATCAGGTCGAGCCGGCCGTCGCGATCGTAGTCGACGAACGCGCATCCTGTTCCCCAGGCCTTTCCCGTCCCCGCAACGCCCGACTGTTCGGCCACCTCCGTGAAGACTCCACCCTGATTGTGGTAGAGACGGTTCTTTCCGTAATAAGTTACGTAAAGATCTTCCCATCCGTCGTTGTCGTAGTCTCCCACGCAGACGCCCTGGCCCCATCCATTCGCGGCCAGGCCGGCCTTGGTGGTCACGTCGGTGAAAGTCCCATCGTGGTTGTTGCGATACAGATGATTGGTAGGCGCGGTCCCTGCAGGAAACCCCTCCAGCGTGGTTCCGTTCACCAGAAAGATGTCCGGCCATCCATCGTTGTCGTAGTCGAAAATGGCCACGCCGGTTCCCGTGGTCTCGATAATGTACGTCTTGGTATCTTTCCCGCCGAAGACCTGGGTCATGGTCAGACCCGCCTTTTCAGCGGTGTCGATGAAGTTGGCGATGGGGGGACTTTTTCCGGTTTCTGCCGCGGACACCGTGATCACGATAAGAGAAAGCGCAGCCAGTCTTCCAGCGGCGAGGGGGGAACGGAACAGCAGCGAAAAAACCGGATTCATGGCCCAGCCTGAATACTAGGATGCAGAGAGGAGAGGGTCAAGCGGATCGCACCGGGCTTTCACAACCAGGCGCCGTCCCGTCGATTCCTTTTCAGAGATCTTGAACTGCGCCGCGGCCTCTTCAGGGATGCTGCTCTTTGGCCATGACGGCCAACTCACGCACTATTTCCTGAAGCCGGGTCCGGCGCTCCTCGTTGGCGCGGGAGGCCATCGGCGCCGGATCTTCTTGCGCGGCATAGCGGTCGTTCATGTCACGGATGTTGGCGATTTCACTTCGCAGGGCCACAACGTTTCTCAACACATCGGCGGTATACATAGTTACTAGCATACGCTAGTGACCCTGGTTGCGCGGGATACAGACGAAATGCCCGCGAAACGCGGAAATCGCGACCGGTGCGGTTCTACGCAGCATAGTAGTATTTCGTAGTGGGCTCCAAACCAGTGCATCCCGATATCCGGAATCGCCCGCGAGCGCGCTGCGCGGCGGCTTCAGTCCTGCTCTGGTTCTTCATTCTGGCAACCTGCCTGCTAACACTCGCGGTCTCTGCTCCGGCCCAGAAACCAACCGCTCCCCGGCAGACCGACTCGCTTTATCGCAAGGGCATGGCGGCGCTGCAAGGCGGCGATCTGCTCAAGGCGCGCGCAGCCTTCGAGCAGGCGCTCAAGCTCGCGCCCGGCAACGCCGAGGGACACAACTTATTGGGCTGGGTGCTCTTGTCGCAGGGGCAAACGACCGGAGCCATTTCCCAGTTTCGCACTGCGCTGCATCTGAAACCTGATTTCCCGGGGGCGCATATCAATCTTGCCAACGCGCTGCTCAAAAATGGGGCTTTGCCGGAAGCCGAGTCTGAAGCCCGCTCCGCCATACGGCTGGCTCCGAATGACGCTGAGGCGCATCGAGCTTTGGGACGAATCGCCAGCTTTCGCTCCGATCTGGCGACGGCAATTGCCGAACTGAGCACGGCCGTGGAACTGCAACCGCAGAGAGCGGACCTGCGCGACGAACTGGGTTCTGTACTCGCCCAGAATGCACAGTCGGACGAAGCGGCGAAACAATTTTCCGAGGCGCTGCGTCTGCAGCCGGATTTTGCCCCAGCAGCCTTGCACCTGGGGGTGGTGCGCTGGCAGCAGAAGCAAATGGATGAGGCTCTCAGCCTGTTGCAGCGTGCGGTTCAGGGTTCTCCACAAAACTCCCAGGCCCACTATTATCTTGGACGTGTGCTGGAAGAAACCAGCCAGCCAGAGAAGGCCGTCGCCGAAATTCAGGCCGCGGTCAAGACCCAGCCGGAATTCGTCGAGGCTCAGATCCAGCTCGGCAAGATGCAGCAGCGCTCGGGAAATATTGAAGGTGCAGTCGCGGCCTTCCGGCAGGTACTACGCCTCCGCCCCGACGATCCGGATGCGCACAACAATCTCGGCCTGGCGCTGATCCAGGCCGGGGACGCTACCAGTTCCATCCCCGAATTCGAGACCGCGCTGCGTCTTCGCCCTGCCGACACCGGCTACCGCATGAACCTTGGCACGGCTTACCTGCAGAAATCGGATTTCGACTCCGCTATCTCGCAATTTGAAACTGCCTTACAGACCACGCCCCAGGACGCAACTTTGCATTACGACCTGGGTCTGGCCCTGAAGCTGAAAGACAAGTTGCCCGAAGCAGTCGCGGAACTGCAGAAAGCCGCGGAGCTTGATCCCAGCCAGCCTGATATTCACTACACCCTGGGAGTAACTTTCTGGCAGCAGGGTGAATTCGATCGGGCGGCAGCCGAGCTGCGCGCCGCCATCCAGTCCAAACCCGATTACGCCGAGGCGCACTACACCCTGGGCACGGTGCTGAAACAGCAGGGCAAATTACAGGAAGCTGCCGCATCACTGCGCGAGGCCATCCGCCTGCAGCCCGATTTCGCCGGGGCGCATACCACGCTTTCCACTGTCCTGCGAGAACTGGGCGATAAGGACGGGGCCGCTCGGGAGCGCGTCCTGGGCGTGCAAATCAGCAAAGACAAGACCAATCTGCAGGCCGCGACGTTCGATACCAACTCGGGAAAAAGATTGCTCGGCCTGGGCGACCTCGAAGGAGCCGTCTCCCAGTTTCGCGCCGCCATTGCCCTGGTGCCGACCTACGCCCCCGCTCATTTTCATCTGGGGGAAGCGCTGCAGCGAAAAGGTCAAAGCCAGGAGGCTCAACAGGAATTTCAGCGCGCGGCAGCACTCGATCCCCAATTGAAGCCGTAATTGCCCTGACCGCCGATAGAGGCCGGACTATCGCCTAGGGCTTGCCGCTGCGCACCGCTACGATCTCCGATTCCACCGGCACGCCGCGCGTCACCTTGACTCGCAACACAGCCTCAAACGGTTTCAATTCACCGGTGTCCCCAACCGAGAGCCGTCGCAGTAAATCCTCGAGTGAATTCTGCTGGCAAACATACTCCACGGCAGCTTGCGTTCCGATGGTCGTGGTGCCGGCGAGAATCAGCACCGACTTCGCCGGATTCAATCCGTGCCCCAGCGCAATGACGGAATAATCTTCCGTCAGCGTGGAGTGGGACGGACTGCCCATCCAGTGCTCGGCTTCTCCCGGTTGCGGATGAACATTCACGATCGCCAGATCGCCCTTGCGCGGGCCGGAGTCGAGCCTGCGGAAGATAAAATCCCGGGTGCTGGGAATCTCGCGCAAGGTCAGATTCTCCGCAGGCGAGCCTACGAAGATCATGTCATTGTTCTTGACGTCGTCAAGCGAAAGCAGGCTCCCGCGCTTGACCCGTATCTGCCGGTGCATTAACCCGAAGGTGCGGTCGAGCGCATGGACCGCCAGCACTTCTCCCACCCCGGTGTAGTGATCCAGAATGGCCTCGCGGGAATCGCGGGCGGAATCGAAGTAACGCATCCCGGTCTCCGGCCGCCCCACGAACGCCCCGTTGCTGAAAATCACCCAGGGTTCTTCCGGTCCGCTGACAAAGCTCTTCCAAAAAGAGGAAAACGCTGCCGGCACCGGTTCCTCGCCCTTCGCCGGCTGGCTTCGACTATTGGCCACAAGCAAAACGATGGTCACGACCGCAGCGAGAAGCAACACCGACAAGACTACTGGCACCCATGGCCACCGGCGTCGGGCACTGTCATCGACCGCGTCGGTTCGATCGAGTCCGCGCAAGCCTGCCGCCCGCGCTTTGGCGGGCCCCGCCGCGCGGTGGTGGAACGAGACTACGTAGCTGCCCTTGGGCACCTCCACGATGAGACTGTCTTCCGCGCCCTCGGTGCTGTAGTATTCCGCCAACTTGATGCGCAGGCGTCCGGCCTGGACCCGGATGGTCGAGTCGTGCTGGGGATCGAAGTCGGGCGGGCGGCCAAAGACCTCCGTCGCGATCTGATATTCCTTCAAAGGCGATCCGGGATGATCAAGTGCGTGCTCGGCCAGGTAACGCAGCAGCTTACACAGAGATTCCGATCCATGAAGCACCTGGCTATTGACGAGCCTGTCAATTTGCCCGAGGTATCGTTCTCGTTCAGAGCTCTGTGTGCGCGTAACAGACATTTAACCTAGGGTAACAAGGTGACGTATCAGGCGGCAAGCGAGAGACTTAGCTTTCACGTTACCGTATCAAACCTTATGAAACATAAAAAATTGCCGTCTCGAACCCAAATTTCCTCTCGTTTCACTCCGCGAAATTTCTGCCGTGCCATCGTCGGGGACCAGTCTTCCACATCCTTGCACGACGCGTTTAAGCCAATGGGATCAGTAGTTTATCCATTGCTAGAGGATTTCCAAGGAAGCCAAAACGAATTTGCCTGATTCTCTTTTTTCATATTGATCCATCCTCGAACTTCCAAATGTCATAACTGGCTTCGCATGGATAGCTGCATTTCTCAGCGCTATCAACAATCTACAACAGTTTCCCGTTGGGAACGCGAACTGCTGGCACGGACGGCAACTAGTGTTTTTGTACTAACTGACGAAAGCGTTGATCTCAACGAGGCTAAATCTGCTGGTCACATCTTCAAAACATCTCGATCAACGGTGCGACTCACTGATACGACCGGGTCCGTCTCTAATTCTAGGTCTTCTACGTCGAAACCATTCGCCAAGATGAGTACTCAGTGTGGGGAGGCAACAATGAAGAAGTTCTCCGTGATTTTCAGTGTCCTGACTTTGCTGGCGTTGATTTGCGCATTCTGCACATCGCAAGCGGTCGCTCAGGCGGTCTATGGCAGTATTTTTGGAACCATCACCGATCCTACGGGCGCCGCAGTAGCAGGCGCCAAGGTAACCGTCACCTCGGCCAGCAAGGGTACAACGACCGAAACCACCACCAACGCCGACGGAAACTACAGTGTTACCCACCTGATTCCCGACACCTACAACATCAGGGCCGAAGGTTCCGGTTTCAAGTCCTTCGAGACCAAGAATATTATCGTGTCGGCCGATGCCGGCTCACGCGTGGACGGGCAGTTCCAGGTCGGCGGATCGACGGAAACGGTGGAGGTGACGGGCGAAGCCCCTCAGCTGAAGACAGATCGAGCTGACGTCGCCGTGACTTTCAATGACAAGTATGTCGAGGATGTTCCCATCCTGAACCGGAACTTTACCAGCTTGCAGTTGATGGCCCCCGGTTCACAAAAGATGGTGGGCTGGAGCCACGCCGCTACCGAAAATCCGCAGGGCAGCCTGCAAATCTTTACCCAGGGACAGCATTTCAGCGGCACCGCATTCGAGCTGGACGGAACTGACAACCAGGATCCTATCCTGGGAATTATTGTAGTCAATCCCAACCTCGATGCAGTGACCGAAGCCAAGGTTTCGTTACAGAACTACGACGCCGAGTTCGGCAAGGCCGTCGCCAGCGTAGTGACGGCGCAAACCAAGTCGGGCAGCAATACCCTGCATGGCACCGGGTTTCTCTTTCGCCGTTCCGATGCCCAACAGGCCCGCGACCCATTTGCCCAGTACGCCCCTGATCCGATCACGGGCCGGCTGATTCCGCCCTCTCGCTGGGCGCAGTTCGGTGGCACAATTGGTGGCCCGATCATTAAGGACAAGTTGTTCTTCTTCGGCGACTACCAAGGGACGCGGCAGACCAACGGCGTAAGCGGAACGTTCACAGTTCCTACTAATACGGTGCTGAGCACTTGTACACAGACCACGGGCAATTGCGACCTCAGTGAGTACCTGACAGCAGGTATCGCGGGCGGCGGCATCGTCTACGACCCTCTTACCGGCGACCCCAACACCGGAGCTGGCCGAACCGCCTTCGCGGGAAATCTCATTCCAAACAGCAGAATCTCTCCGGCAGCGAGGGCAATTCTGTCGGAGTTCCCGGCGCCGCAGACTGGCACGGTGCTAAATAACTTCATTGGCGCGGGTTCGGGCCCGTTCAGCCAGAACAGCTTCGACACGCGGATCGACTATTCCGAGAGCCCAACGCTGAACATCTTCGGCCGCTTCAGTCTCGACTACTTCAGTTTGTCGGGCAAGGGCGTATTGGGCGCCGTAGGCGGTCCCGGCAATGGCTTGCTCGGCCTCGCGGGCAGTTCCATCACTCACAACTACAGCCTGGCTACCGGCTTTACCAAGACCCTTAGCGCGTCCTTGCTCACCGACTTCCGCTTCGGCTGGTTCAAATACAATCCGCAGACCCAGAAGCCTGATGGCGGCCAGCCGATGTCCGCGTTTGGCATCCCGAACGCGAATACCAGTGATCCCAAGACGGACGGTCTGGGCGCATTTCTGCTGGGCTCTGATCCCATCAGCGGTCAAGGCTGCACCACCAACACCGGCGGCCAAGGCTGCGTCATTTCGAGTTTCGGAGATGGCTTAGGGGTGGCGCGCTGCAATTGCCCGCTGACCGAAAGCGAACAGCAGTTCCAGTTTGTCAATAACTGGACCAAGATCATTGGCAACCATCAAATTAAGTTCGGCGGCGACATCCGTTACGCTCTGAACTTGCGAATCCCCAGCGACAACAACCGGACCGGGGAATACAACTTCAGTCCTGAAGCAACGTCGGATGGGGGCACGGGCGGCCTGGACCTGGCGTCATTCCTCCTCGGCCAAGTCACCTCCTTTGCGCGCTACGTCAACAATCCGGACCTTACGGGCGCGAACGATGCAGCCGAGCGCCAAAAGCGCTGGTTCTTTTACGGTCAAGACACCTGGCGGGCAACGTCTAAACTTACCGTCAATTACGGTTTGCGTTGGGAAATCTACTTCCCTGAGACAGTCAATGGCAAAGGCAACGGCGGATTCGCCAATATTCAGGACCTCGGCGGGACCGGCGCCATCCGCGTGGCGGGCTACGGTAACATCGGCCTGAACGGCAACGTTAACAATGATTACAAAGCGTTTGCTCCGCGCCTGGGGATTGCATATCAGATCACACCCAAAACCGTCATACGTCTGGGGTATGGGCGGAGCTATGATATCGGCGTGTTCGGGTCGAATTTCGGACACACCGTAACCCAGAACCTGCCGGTGCTGGTGAAGCAGAACGTGGATGCGACTGCTTTCAATCCGCTTGCCGCTGGCAGCAAGATTCCCGTGTTCCTTCTGGACGACGGACCGATAGCCGCGGATTTTCCTCCCGTTCCCGCCGATGGAATCATCCCCTTCAGCGCTCTGGGGGGACAAGTTAGCGGCGTCCACATCCGTCCCACCCGGCAAGTGCTGCCCACGGTGGATTCGTGGAATGCCACCGTGGAGCACCAACTAACCAGCAGCATTATCGTGCAAGCCGCCTACGTTGCCAGCAAGGGATCGCATGGCTTCGCGGGCGACGGGCCCAACTACGATGTAAACCCGGTTTCCATGTTCGGCTACAACCAAATCAATCCGGCGACCGGCGTGTTGTATACCCAGAACGAGCGGCGACCACTCTTCCCTCAAATTCCCTTCGATTTGGGGAACTTCTACGGCAATGACGCGTCGAGTTCGTATAACGCGTTCGAAGCCAAGGTGGAGAAGCGCTTCACAAACGGCCTGCAATTTGTGACTCACTACACCTTTTCACATGCCAACGGCTATGACAGTAACTACTATGCCATCAGCCATCCGATCTCCTATGGACCGGTTGATTTCAATCGAAACCATGTGTTCGTGTTCAACACGGTGTACGAGTTGCCGTTTGGAAGAGGCAAGAAATACTTCGGGAACGTAAGCAAGGCCGCAGACTATGCGGTAGGGGGATGGCAGTTCAGCGACACCACCAACTGGAGCAGCGGCTTGCCCTGGACCCCCAGTTTTGCCGAATGCGGTAGCGAGGAAGATGTAGGCGTTTGCCGCCCCGACAAGGGTAGCGGCTCATTCCACACCGGGGCGGGCAAGCTTGACCCGATCAACCATACGATTACGTTCTTTACTCCGGTTCCTGACATCACGGTCACGCCTGGGGCGTTCGCTGATCCAGGAGTCGGAAACCTGGGCAACCTGGGCCGGAACACATACCATGGCCCTACTGGCTTCTACACTGATATGTCGGCGGTAAAGAAGTTCCAGGTCACGGAGAGGCTGAGCGCGCAGTTCCGGGTGGATGCCTTCAACGTGTTCAATCATCCCGTCTATTCTTTCAGTGAAAATAATTGATAAAATGGCTGTATTGATTGCCAGGGCGGCAACAACGGGAAGATAACCGGTCTCGAGGGCGGTACCACAATGCGGCAGCTGCAGTTTGCCATCCGCTTCGACTTCTAAAGATCGAAGCAGTCTGGCCTGAAGGGAGGGAGTCTTCGACTCCCTCCCTTTTTTATGGAGCCTTTCAATGTTTCGGCTTCGCCCTCTTGTTATTTTGCTCTGCCTGATCGCCGCGCATTCCGCGACACTCCAGCCCCAGCTATCCGACTGGCATCGCGTATCCGACCATCCAATCCTCAGCCCACTGGGGACCTCCTGGGAGTCGGCTGGAACTTTCAACCCGGCGGTTGTGCTGTACCGAGGCAAGTTTGTCATGCTTTACCGCGCCCAGGACCAGAACGGGACCTCCCGCCTGGGCTATGCCGAGAGCAGCGATGGAATCCATTTCAAGCACCGGGCCGAACCCGTGCTCTCCCCGAAGACTGACTACGAAAAGGACGGCGGCGTCGAAGATCCTCGCCTGGTAAAGTTCGGCGACACCTACTACCTGACGTACACCGGCTATAACAAGAGGGACGCACAGCTCTGCCTGGCAACATCCCACGATTTGCTTCATTGGAAGCGCCGGGGCGTGATTCTGCCGGCCTACAAAGGCCGCTGGAACGTCGGCTGGACAAAATCCGGGGCCATCGTGCCGGAAAAGATCGATGGCAAATACTGGATGTACTTCCTGGGCACCAGCGCGGACAAGACCGACCAGACGGGATTGGCGTACTCCACCGATCTTATTCATTGGATGGAAGCCACGGATGCGCCCGTTCTGCCGCGCCGCGCCGGTCGGTTCGATTCCCGGGTCGTGGAACCAGGCCCTCCTCCTATCGTGACGAACGACGGCATCGTACTGGTCTACAACGCGGCAGATGACGAACTGGTCTATCGCACCGCCATGGCGGTTTTCGACCGCAAAGACCCGCGCCGGCTGATCTGGCGATCCACGCAGCCGATCTTCTTTCCAGAGCTGAACTGGGAGAAAGTCGGCCAGGTTCCAGATGTAGTGTTCGTCGAGGGCATGGTCAGACAGGGCAACCGCTATTTGTTTTATTACGGCGGCGCAGACAAATACGTCGGCGTGGCCGAAGCTTCGGTTCTTAAGTGAATCTCACCATCGCGAGCGCGGAGGCTTGCATCTAACCCACGGGGCGGCTCTCCGGGGGTCTTGTGTCGACGCGGTCGATGGGATGGCTTGCCGCCCTTATCCTGGTCACCGGGACTTCAGTTTGGCTGCAGTCACAGGCCGTATCCGTGACCAGCGCCTCCGGCGCAGCCGTAACATCGAGTCGACCCGTACCCGAGGGTCCCGGAAAACCCGGTAACGGCGTTGCCCAGGAGCCGTCAGGCTACGTGGGAAATGAAGCCTGCGCCGGCTGCCACGCGGCCATCTATCAGTCCTACGGGCGCACTTCCATGGCCCGTGCCAGCGGTCCCGCAATTGAAAACGTCGTTCCGGCCGATTTTGTCCATTCCAACTCCGGCGTTCACTACCGTATTTATTCCCAAGCCAACCGCGTCTGGCTGAGTTTCGAGCGTCCGGGTGATCCTGAGGTGCGAGGTAAACGGGAATTGTTGTACTACATCGGATCGGGACACCGCGGGATGAGCTACTTGTTCGCCCGGGACGGATTTCTGTTTGAATCGCCGATCAACTGGTATACCCGTGAGCAGCGTTGGGACATGGCGCCTGCCTATCAGAACGCGAATGAAATTCCGCTCAATCTTCCTGCCTTTCCCGATGGCTTGCGCTGCCACGTCAGCGGCATGCGGGCGCCGGTCAAAGGAACGGAAAATCTCTACCCTATGCCGGCATTCCTGTTTTCCGGCGTCAGCTGCGAACGTTGTCACGGACCCGGGGCTGCGCATGTCGCCGCCGCGCAGAGCGATCCCGCACAAAACGCGAGAGTGCAGGATGCCATTGTGAATCCTTCCAAGCTCTCGCCGGAGCGCCGTGATGCAGTGTGCATGCAGTGTCACATGGAGGGCAAGGTTGCCATTGAGCGCGCGGGCCGCCATGTCTACCAGTTTCAGCCAGGGGACTCTCTCTCCGATTACATTCGCTATTACATCCCGAAGCACAATCAGGCCGGGGAATTAGGAGGGGTCAGCCAGGTGGAGGCCATGGCACAGAGCGTGTGCAAGAAGAAGTCCGGGGACGCCATGTCGTGTGTGAGTTGTCACGATCCGCACTACGAGCCGTCCGCCGGGGAGCGCGTGTCCTACTATCGCAAAAAGTGCCTGGCCTGCCATGGCGCTTTATTCGGGGCCAAGCATCATATCGAGCAGCCCGATTGCACCTCTTGTCACATGCCAGCCTCGGACAGCAGCGACATCGCGCATACTCAAGTCACGGACCACCGTATTCTCCGCCTTCCCGCTCAGTTGCGGGAAGAGATCAATCCTGCACCCGCGTCGCTCCTTCCCTTCCCCGACTCGACCGAGGCCGAACACGACAGTCGCGATCTAGCCCTGGCCTGGCAAGCATTGGCGGACGACGGCCTGACCACAGCGGAACCTCATGCGGAAACACTGCTGCGCTCTGCCGCCTCGAAATTCCCGGATGATCCCGAAGTGCTGTCCGCACTCGCTTACATCGAACAGCGACACGGCTCGACCAAGCAAGCTCGTGATCTGTACCGACGGGCGCTTGCCGTGGACCCTGATCTGATCGACGCCGCCGACAATCTGGGCGTCATTGAAGCGCAAAGCGGGCAGGTGCGCGAAGCCATTGAACTGTGGCAGGGAGCATTCCGGCGCGCACCGGGGAGGAGCAGTATCGGGCTGAATCTGGCCCGGTCTTTCTGTGCCGTCGGAAGTTTTGACGAGGCGCGTTCCTACACGCTCCGGGTTTTGGAATTTAATCCGGATATGGGCGCTGCCAAGAAATATTTGCGATCCCTGGATCGCACGCCTCCGGGTTGTGCAGACTGAAATCCGCCACCCGGTTCCAGACGGTGACGCGTTCGGCATGAGTATTTCCCGCTCTTTATGTTCTAATTCCAGATATCAGATCCCCGGTGCTCCAATTCGTGGCATGAATTCTCAGCGCAAGATTTCGATGAGATGTTTAAAATGGGCGACCTTTTTCCTGTTTGCCGGCTGCCTGTCGGCATGGCCACAGACCGCGCCCGATGCGTCGGCCCATGCCGCGGGCGAGCCCTCACCATCTGTCCGCCCGGAGCCTGCAGAGCCCGATTTTGCCGCGGCGCGGGCGCTGCTGCAGCAGGGCAAGTATGAGGAAGCGGTCGCGCAGCTTTCGGATTTGGCGGCCAGGAAACCCGGGTTGAAAGGCTTGTCCCACGAATTGGGCACAGCTTATTACAAGAAGGGTGACTACATCAAGGCGATTGCATCGTTCAAACAGGCCCTGGTGGAGGAACCGGAGGATAAGGAAGCAGTCCAGTTGCTTGGGCTTTCCTACTACCTTTCCGGGAGGCCCGGCGAAGCCATTCCACTGCTGGAGAAAGTGCAAGGCTGGTATCCGCGCGCCAACGTCGACGCCACCTATATTTTGGGACTGTGCTATATCCAGGCGAAGAACTACCCCCTGGCGCGGAGGGCCTTCGCTCGCATGTTCGCGGTTCCGGATGATTCCGCTGCCAGCTATCTGTTCACGGCGCGTATGCTTCTGCGCCAGGAAT
Organism: Terriglobales bacterium; assembly: GCA_050745885.1. GTDB lineage: Bacteria > Acidobacteriota > Terriglobia > Terriglobales > Acidobacteriaceae > JAIQFF01. Next base: position 61,979 of record JBOGLD010000210.1, on the reverse strand, counting down.
TTGACCCGGTCGCCGAAGAATACGCCCAAAAAGCGATCGCTCTCGATCCCAAGCTGCCGCTGGCCCACTTCTTTCTGGGGGAGCTGCACTTATACAAATCGAAAATTCCTGAGGCGATCAATGACTTTCAGCAGGAACTTGTTCTCAACCCGGTGCACGCGCCCACTTACTACAAGCTGGCCGACGCATATTCCCGCATCCAGAAGTTCGATGATGCGGAAAGACTTTTGCAGCGCTCCATCTGGCTGGACGCGACCTCAACCGGACCTTACATCCTTATGGGTAAAGTGCTGGAAAAAAAGGGGGAGAGCGAACTCGCAGTCAGGGCCCTACGCCATGCGTTGGGCATGGATCCAAACAATTCCGTGGCCCACCATCTGCTGGGACAGGCCTATCGCGATATGGGGAAAAACGAAGACGCGGAGCGGGAGTTGAAAATCGCCGAGCAATTGCAGGAAAGCAGCAACGCCCAGCCCTAGCCGGACGGAGTCACGGTAGGCTGCTCTCGGAGAGGGTCACGGGGCGGCTAACGCGGCCGGAGAAACTCGCTCCTCCTGAGCCAGGCGATCCACCCAATCCTTCGGCAACTCGTGCAGAAACACCAGGAAGGCCGCATTGGTCCAGCCGAAGCCGATCACGTTCTGCTGATATCCCGCGCGAACGCCGGACTCCGAAGAGCGAGTGACGACGTTGTATTTCTCGCGGATCGTACCGTCGCGGCGAAAATTCTCCGCGATGGTAGCCAGGAATTTATAGGATATTCGATTGGCATCGTCGTTGAACCCATACCGCCGCAGCCATTCGATGGCGATAATCTGGGTGGGCGCCCAGCCGTAAGGATAGTCCCATTGCACGTCGGCAAAGTTGTTGCTCATGGCAAGTCCACCGGCCTGCTCGAAAATACCGAGATTGCCCACCAATTCTTTTGCCTGTTCCGGAGTGGCCAGTCCAGCCCACAGGGGATAGAACGTGGTTACGTATTCATACGAGGATCGCTTCCCGGTTTCGAAGTTGTAGTCGAAGAACAACCGGCGGGCTGGATCCCATAGATATTTCTGAATTCTTTCCTTTCTCACCTCCGCACGCTGCTGCCATTTCGGCGCGTCGTCCTTGCGTCCTAAGATTTCTGCCATCATTTGCAGGTCTTTCTCGGTTTTGTAGAGCAGGCTGTTCAGGCAGATGGGGGCGTAGTGATGAGTCGCGGCCCCGTACGGACCAAAGCGAAAGGAAATGTCGAACCCCGATTCCCGCATGGAACGGTCGCCCTTGTAGTAGTCGGGACTGAGGGAAATCTTTCGGGCAGGCTCGCATTCCGGCTTTGCCATCGTGGTCGGGGCGTCACAAATCTGAAGCGTATAACGGAAGCCCACCGCGGAATCGGCGTCGGCGGCGTTCTCAACGATATAGTTTCGCCCTTCCTCGGGGTGAAGCAGAAAGTAACCTGCAATCCTGCGATAGCTTCCCGCCTCATCTTTCAAGCTCTCGGGGGCCGGGCCGTTTCCAAAGTCGAAGTAGCGCGACAGGCCGGTGGATCCGGCGAGATGGGGATCCCGGTTCCAGGCTCCGTAGTCCTTGCTGGCGTAAGCGTACGCCTTTTCCAGCCAGCCGCGGTTTTCGTGGCCGGCAGCCTTGTCCGCCTCGTACACAGCCATAATCATGGAGGTCAGAAACGGAGGCTGCGAGCGGGTGAGGTAGTAGGCGCGATTGGCGTTCAGGATGGTGCCGTAATGCTCGATTTCAAAAAAAAAGTTGTCCACCATGCCTCGGGCCAGGTCGATCCGTCCGGCGCGCAGCAGTCCGAGAATGATGAAGTAGCTGTCCCAGCCATACATTTCGTTGAAGCGGCCACCCGGAACCACGTACCTGTTTTCGAGGTACAACAAACCGGGAGCGAGCTTGGACGGATCGAGCTGTCCGGGCGCAGTGATGACCTCGGGCAAGGCCTGTACTTGAACCTTGCAGCGCTTCTGCAAGTCCCGCACCGCCTGGGGTACAGGAAAGTCAGCCGGCAGATACAGGACGGAAGCCCCGATCAGCTTGGGATCAACCACGGTCTGGCAGTCCGTCATGGAGCGAGTCAGGGTATCCCAGGCGGAGGAGATGTACGTCAGGATTGGGGCCGCGCCCGCATCGGGTGCGGACTTGCTGGGTTCGGCCGCGTACGCCCGGGCGCTCGGCAGGAGCGGCCAAAGGCCGAAAAGAACCAGGACTAAAACCCAATGGGAACGCTTTATTTTCGCTGTTGCCGGCGAGTAGGTCATTAGGTTCGTGCCGGACTGCGCGTACTTTCGGCAATCCAGCCATCTCGTAATCGAGTCATTCAAAAAAGCCAGACCGGCCCTATATTGTGCCACTGCAAAATCACCCGAGCGCCCAATTCCCCCTTACACCGCCATGCGGCGCTGCTCTGCTTCCTTTTGGGAAATGTAGCGCAACAGGATATCGCGCGAAGAGACCAACCCTTTGAGCTCCTTGCCATCCACGATCGGCAAATGGCGGAAACCGAATTCCCGCATAAGATAGAGGCAGTTCTCTATGGTTTCTTCAATGCTGACCGCCTTGGGATTCGCGGTCATCACCTCGGAGACCTTGGTGGTTCCGGGCATGCGCCCGGCAGCCACGACCCGATTCATAATGTCACGCTCGGAGAAGATGCCCACCAATTCGCCATTGCGGAGGACAGGCAGGGCGCCGATGCGATGTTCCATCATGAAACGCGCAGCTTCCAGAACCGTGTTGTCGGCTTCGATCGAATAGACCCGGCGGTCCTTTACAAGATCATAGATCGGCGACATGGACGACTCCTTTCGGAATCAGCTTTGGGAGCCCATCTCAGGGCGGTAGAGTGCAACACTCTACCACGTATGCGGTTTCGTATCTATCCTTTGTGGGCCGTTTGGAGAGAATAAAGCGGCAGCCTCGGAGGCTGCCGCGGGAATGGACGTGCCCGGTTCCTAAAACCGGAAGGCAGGGCCGAAAGTTACTTTCAGGTTATTATGGGTTCCGTTATCAAAGTAAATCTCGTCACCGGCCTCGAGACGCAAGCCGATGGGACCCCAGAAGCCCTCAACCCCGGCGCCCGGATACATGGCAAAACGGGTGTCGCCGGTCTCGACCCCACCCAATGCTCCCACGAACCCCGAGGATGCGTTCTGATCGGAAACGCTGAAGTTCACGAAACCGAGCTTGCCGGTAACGAAGGCGCGGAAGGGTCCTGAACTGGTCTGGAATTTAGGTCCGAACAAGGCGGTGAGCGGGCGCAGGTTCGTGTTTACAAGTTGGGAGGAGATTCCGTCCGAAAAGACGCTGGTAAAGTCCCGCTTGAAATCGTACGCCATTTCGGCTTCCAGCTGAACGTTGGGATGTACGTTGAACGCGGCGCGTCCTCCTAGGCCGACGAAGTTGATATGCGGACTGGTGGTACCAAGGTTCAAATAGTCCGCGAAGATTCCCACTTCACCATGGTCAGAGCTCTGCGCCACTGCCGCCGACGGCAAAGCCAAACCGAAACTTAATGCGAGCAAAAAAATAAAGCGTTTCATCCGTTGTACTTCCTCCTGGGTTCGGTCTTCTCTCGCTCACACACTTTTCCCTGAGATCAACGGCCAGGGAAAGAACTGCTGCAGGAGCGGTGCAGGCGGGTAAGCAAGGGTTAAGATGCCACCGGGACTCCCTCGGGTTGGGTGAGCCAATCCGGTCGGGCGAAGTCCCAGCACGCGGGGGCTATGAGGCGCCCGGCACCCAAAAAAATGACGCGGATCATGAGAGATCCGCGCCCGAAGTAACAGATGTGGTCGGCTTATTTGGAAGAGGCGGAGTTATCGGCAGACTTCCGCTGCCGTGGCGTCATCGAAACCACGTTGTATTCTCGTTCCTTGTCATCGATGTCTTCCACCCGCAGCAGCATTTTGTCCTTCTGAATACGAAACTGGGCGTTTTGACCCACGGGGAGCAGGACGGGGTGCTTTTCGTCCCGAGGGCGGATGCGGTAGATTACGGTGTCGCTCTGCAGCAGGTATTCCTGACACAACAACGCATGAGTCTTTTTGTGAGCTGAATCGGTGCCCACCAAGTCACCGACAAAGCTCTTGCCACTGTTTTCATCCACGCCACACTCCGCCGAGTCCATTTGCAGCAAGGTGCCGGTCTGATGAACTTTTGGCTCCTTGGCCTGGGCCAAAGACACAAACAGCATCGCCGCTATGAGAATCTTGGTTTTCATCCACATTCTCCAATCCGTTGCGGTCGCCTCTTAGGACGCGGCCGCTCTTAGGATCATTCTCCGGCATTGCCGGCTCGAGCCAAACATCACCGCAGTGCGACGCCTGTCGTAACCAATCAAAAAACCCCGTGGGCGCCCAGCCACCAAAGACCACCTGCGAACCGCGGCCACATCTGGTATCTTCTGGCTTTCTGAGGGGGACGGGGCGAGCTTAAAGAGCCCGGTTTCGGGTCCCGGCGCAGGTCTCTGGGAAATGTGGGGGATACCAAGAATCATAGCTACAAAGAACCATAGTTGACTGGATTTACCCGACCCCGATAGGCTGCTAACAGTTACGGAAGTCATCTCGGGACCGTGAAGAAGAAAGGCCGGGTACGGCGGTCTTGGTTGGCCATGGCTTCACGCCGACTGCAAACCTGCAAGCAGTACAACGAAAAGATAGTTACGCCGCATCTGACCTAGTGCGGCCGGAAAAGGCGACTTGACGGACGCGAGAAAACTACAGGGCGACAAGGTTTCCGAAGCAGAGGCGATCGAACGAGCCAAGCAGGGTGATGCAGAAGCTTTCCAGCTTCTCTACAGCCTGCACAAAAGGCGCGTTTATTCGCTGTGTCTCCGCATGACGGCCAATACGGCGGAAGCTGAGGACCTGACTCAGGAAGCCTTTCTGCAGTTATTTCGCAAGATTGCCACGTTTCGAGGCGAATCTGCCTTTTCCACCTGGCTGCACCGGATGGCGGTAAACGTCGTTCTGATGCAGTTGCGCAAGAAAAGCCTCCCCGTAGTTCCGTTGGAAGATACGCTGGAAAACGAGGAGGAGACTCCGAAGAAAGAACCGGGCGCACAGGATCCGGTCTTGTCGGGCTCGATTGATAGACTGCGGCTGCAGCGGGCCGTGGATGCCCTGCCGCCGGGATATCGAAGGATTTTTGTACTGCATGACGTAGAGGGATACGAGCACAACGAGATTGCTGCGATGGTGGGATGTTCCATCGGTAACAGCAAATCTCAGCTGCACAAAGCGCGCATGAAGCTGCGCGAATCGCTCAAGACGAGCAGAGCCGAAAAGGCCGCAAAGCCGTAGGGAGCGATCGAGGGCGGTATTTTGGGGGAGATGAAGTATGAACTGCACGGAGTTTCAGGAAGTTTTGCCGGAAGTCCTTGAGAGTGGCAGGACAGCAGAGCAAGAAGCGCATTTGAAATCCTGTCCGGTGTGTTCGAGCCTGCTGGCCGAGCTCGATCTGATTGCTGGTGAGGCGCAGCAGTTGCGCGAGGATGTCGAGCCCAGCCCGCGGGTGTGGAACTCGATTGAGATCGCGTTGCGGCTCGAAGGGATCATCCGCGAACCCCGCCCGGTACCATCGCTGGCGCCGCCGGTCTCGCGGCATTGGACTTTGACCTGGCTGGCCCCGGTGACAGCCCTTGTGCTGGTTGGGTTCGGCATTTTCGTGTACCAGCGCGGATCGGGGGCGCCCCAGCCGGTGGCGCACTTGCCAGCCGTAGCTTCGGCCGTGGTAGCCAACCTGCAGACTAGTAAAAACCTGCCTGGTGTAAATAATAGCGAGGACCAGCAATTACTGGCTGCGGTGGGTTCGCGAGCCCCGGCCATGCAAGCGCAGTATGCTTCCAATCTGCGGAATGTGAATGCCTACATTCGGGATGCTGAAGAGTCCGCCCAGGCCGATCCCAATGATGAGGAAGCTCAGCAGATCGTGATGGACGCTTACGAGCAACGCGCGACTGTCTACGAGATGGCTTTGGACCGTTCTCTGCCCTAGCCGGCGGCGGGCCTGCGAGGAACAAGACTATGGCGAGAGCACAGCGCACGCAACTGGTTTCGATGGTAATTCTGGCGGCGGCGATTTGCGCCTCAGCCGAGGTGCGGAAGGAGTTCCGCTTTACCGTAGGTCCAGGGGCAGTCATCTCCATTACCAATCAGTATGGGCCGATTTCGGTCAAGCCCGGCGTGGGCAGCCAGGTCGTCGTGATCGCGATTCTGCATTCTGAACAGATCGAGGTCGACCATACGCAGAGCGGAAGCCGCGTCGACATTCTCACCCACCTTCTTTCCAATACAAACGCCGAGACCGGCCGGGTGGATTACGAAGTGTCCGTGCCCCCCGACGCCAGCGTTACCCTGCGATCATCCACTGGCCTGCTGCGTGCCGAGGGCCTGCACGGCGATGTGACTCTGGAAGGCAGCCAGGCCAATGTGGAAGTGCGCGACATCAGCGATGCCCATGTGCACGTCCGGACCCTGAACGGTTCGGTTGCGTTGAACAATATCCGCAACGGACATGTGGAAGTTACCTCGGTCGGTGGGGACGTGCTGCTGAACTCGGTCAATGGCCCCCTGGTACAGGTCAACTCGACCAGCGGAAAGATCCACTATGAAGGTGATTTTGGCAACAGCGGCGAGTACGTGCTGACCAGCCACAGTGGAGACATTGAGGCCAGCGCCCCGACCGATGCCTCGATCGATGTGACCGCGCGCTCAGTTCGAGGCCAGGTGGAAAATGACTTTCCTCTCAAACCGAAACACACCCCCTTCGTGGTCAAGGCAGGGAGTGCCTTCGCAGGTACGATGAACAAGGCAGCATCTTCGGTCCGGTTGTTTTCCTTCAGTGGTAAAATCCACCTCAAGAAGCGCTAAAACCAAGTCATACTGAGAGGCTGGCGGGGCGGTTGGCTGCCCCGCGGATTGCCGTCCTACATGAGCACTCGACCCGCTGGGCCGTCCGGGACCTCGAAGGCTGTGCCGGCTTCCGGGGTTCGGGCTGTGGTTCTGGTGGGCTTCATGGGCGCGGGGAAGAGTAGTGTGGGAGCGGCCCTGGGCCGCAGGCTGGGCTGGCCCTTCGAAGATCTGGACGTGCGCATTGAGGCCCAGGAAAAACGGACGGTTGAGCAAATTTTTCGCCAGTCCGGCGAGGGCGCATTCCGCCACTTGGAACATGCGGCCTTGCGCTCGCTGGTTGACGAATTGATCGCTTCCGCCAAGGTGGTGGCTTTGGGGGGCGGCGCTTTCGCGCAGGCGAACAACGCAGCCTTGCTGGAACGGGATGGGCTTTCCACCGTTTTCCTGGACGCTCCAGTGGAAGAATTGTTTCGCCGTTGCCAGGAGCAGCGGGTGGATCGTCCGTTGCGCGGCGATCTGGAGGAGTTCCGCCGTTTATATGAAACCCGCCGGCCTTGCTATCTGAAGGCCGCGTTGCGCATCGACACTGCGGGTAAGGATGTGGAAACGGTAGCGAGGGAAGCAATCGACCGCCTGGGTCTTCAGTAACGCGGAAGGGTATGCGGTTGCAGGGCGAAGTGGCCCGCCGAGACACCGGCATTTTCGAAGGAGTGCGCACGTGAAGTTCAGAACGGCTGTGATGATTGGGATGTCGTGGTTTTTGCTGGCCTCGGCGGCCCTGGCGGCGCCGGGCAAGGACAAGGAACCAGCCGGCCAGATTGTGGACGCCGGCTCCCTCGGCATTTTCATGAATGGACGACGAGTGGCAACCGAGAAATTCTCCATTCTGCAGAACGCGGCTGGGAGCATTGCCAAGTCCGAATTCAAGACCGAACCGGGCGTCGATCCGGCGGAACAGTCTTCGGAATTGCAGCTCACACCTAGCGGTGATCTGCTGAAATACGAATGGAAGGAGACCAGCCCGGGAAAAGCGCAGGCAGTACTCGTCCCCAACGATAGCCTGTTGGTCGAACGCTCCACTAACAATCCCCAGGACAAGGAGGAGGAGCACCCTTTCCTGCTTCCGGTTTCAACCAGCGTTCTGGACGACTACTTCTTTATTCATCGAGAAATTCTGGTTTGGAAGTATCTGGCCACGGGCTGTCGCCAGGACAAGGGACAGGTCTCTTGCCCGCAGAACCAGCAGGTAAAGTTCGGCGCCATCAATCCCCACCAGCGCTCCTCGCTGCTGGTAAGTATGGCGTTCACCGGGAAAGAGAAGATCCAGGTGCATGGCGTGGAACGAGACCTTAATCACTTTCTGCTCAGGAGCGAGGCCGGGGACTGGTCGCTTTGGCTGGACGATCAGTTCAAGCTGGTGCGGATTCTGGTGGCCGGCGATAACACGGAAGTAGTACGGGATTGAGTCCCGAAACTTTTCAATGTCCCTGATCGACGCGCGCACTTCGCGGGTCCTGTTCACAGTGCTGTTGTTCGCGCTGGCGCTTGGCTTTCTCTACATTGCGCGCCTCACTCTGATTGCCTTCCTGTTCGCGGTCTTCTTCGCCTACGTGGTGGACCCGGCCGTCTCCCACATCGAAAAGTGGGTACGCGGGCGGGGACGGGCGATCGGATTGATTTATCTCCTGCTGGTGGCTTTACTGATTACCTTCTTCTTCTTCGTGGGACCGCAAATCGGGCGCCAGGGGCAGCGTTTGAGCGAGTCCCTGCCCAAGCTGCTGGAAACCGTCAGTTCTGGCCAGATTGCCGAACAGATCGGAAAGGAGCAGGGCTGGAGCATCCATACCCGGATGCAGCTGTCCACGCTCCTGGCCAACCACCGGGATGATCTTCTCGCTCTCGCCCAGCGCATTGGCTTGCGCGTGGCTGACGTGGCCAAACAAGCCTGGTTGTTGATCGTGGTGCCGATTCTGGCGGCATTCTTTCTCAAGGATGGGCGCGCCTTCGGCGAAGTCCTGCTCTCACTCGTGCACTCTCGTCCGCAACGCGAGTTGCTGGAGGGCGTGCTGGGCGACCTGAACCAGATGCTGGCGCAGTTTATCCGAGCCCAGTTGACGCTGGCCGCATTTTCGTTCATTTCCTATATCACGTTTCTGGAGCTGGCCGGCGTTCCTTACGCCCTGGTGCTGGGCACCGCGGGGGGAATCCTGGAATTCATACCGGTGGTGGGACCCCTGGTAGCCGCCGCCGTCATCTTCGGGGTCGCCGCGCTGATGAGCTATACGCACTGGCTCCTCTTGCTGGTTTTTATCGTGGCTTGGCGCATGGTGCAGGACTATGTGATTTCACCTCGCATCATGGGACAGAGCATGGAACTGCATCCTCTGGCCGCTATCTTCGGCGTGCTGGCCGGGGGCGAGATCGCGGGTGTGCTCGGCATCTATCTTTCTATCCCCATCATGGCCAGCCTGCGCATCGTGTGGCGACGGTGGCGGCTTTATGCCGAGAAGAAGCGCTTCGGGCCGCTGAATGAATATTCGTTTGGCGCCGAAATCACTCCCCGAAAATAGGACCAGGCGGTTGATGCTGACCGTGGTCGGGTCGCGGTTTCGCCTTCGACGCGGGGGCGCGAGCCGCCTCTGTTGTAAAATCCCAAGAAACCCTTATGACGGCGAAAATCCCTGTAGGAATCCTGGGCGCAACCGGCATTGTCGGGCAGCGCTTTGTACAGATGCTGGAGCATCATCCCTGGTTTGAAGTGGCCTGGCTGGCGGCCTCTGACCGTTCTGAGGGCCGTCCCTACGCCGACGCCGCCCGCTGGAAGCTGAAGACAGCCATTCCCGCCCGGGTGGCGGAAATGCGAGTTGCGCCCGCCCGTCCAGAGGGCGCACCCAAAGTTATCTTCGCCGCGCTGGACGCCTCCATCGCCGCCGAGATGGAACCTCGCTTCGCCGAAGCCGGTTGCGCGGTGATCACCAATTCCAGCGCCCTGCGGATGCAAAGCGATGTGCCGCTGGTCATTCCGGAAGTGAATCACAATCACGTCAAGCTGCTCGAATGCCAGGCCTGGCGCAAGAAGTCGGGTGGATTCGTGGTTACGAATCCCAACTGTTCGGTGATTGGCCTGGTCATCGCGCTGGCCCCCCTGGAGCACGCTTTCGGCCTGGACACGGTGATGGCGGTCACCATGCAAGCCGTGAGCGGCGCGGGATATCCCGGAGTTGCTTCGTTGGACATTCTGGGCAACGTGATTCCGTACATCGCCAAAGAAGAAGAAAAGATGGAAGAGGAAGCGCGCAAGCTCCTGGGCACCCTGAACGGCTCGGGCATCGTGATGAGCTCGTTTGCCATGAGCGCGCAGTGCAATCGCGTGGCGGTTGAGGATGGCCACACGGAATCAGTCTCGGTGAAGCTCAAGAACAAAGCGAAGCCGGAGGAGATCATCGCAGTCTGGAATGAGTTTCGCAGCCTGCCGCAGGAGATGAAGCTGCCCAGCGCGCCCGAACAACCCGTGCAGTACGTGACGCCGAGCGATCGTCCCCAGCCCCGCCTGGATGTCGAGTCAGGAAACGGGATGACGACTACGGTGGGCCGACTGCGCCCCTGTGGCGTGCTGGACTGGAAGTTTACGGTGCTGTCACACAATACGATACGCGGCGCGGCAGGAGCGGCGCTGCTGAACGCGGAGTTGCTGAAGGCGCAGGGTTATCTAGGGTGAGTTGCGCATCTTCAGCGCCTAAGCCGGATTTTCCTCCAGGTACCTTCGTGTCCTCCGTGGCTGACGCTCTTAAGAATTCGTTGCTCCCAGCCCTTCCCAGCCTGAGGAATTTACCCCGATGATCGTCATGAAGTTCGGTGGCACCTCGGTGCAGGACGCCAAGGCGATCGAGCGGGCGGGCGCGATCGTAAAAGGCCGTCTGGAACAGAAGCCGGTGGTGGTGGTCAGCGCCATGGCCAAGGTGACGGACCAGCTTCTGGCCATGGCCCGAGCCGCCGGGGCGGGCGATCGCAAGACCGCGCTGAAACTTTGCCGCAGCCTGCAGGAGCGCCACTACAACACGGCCGGAGAACTGCTGGGGACAGCGCTGTTCACGCAATTTCACGGCGACCTGGGCGCTGATTTTGAGACTCTGGAGGAACTGCTGCGGGGCATCGCCGCCGTCGGTGAACTGACTCCGCGCACCACCGACTACGTCTCGGCATTCGGGGAAATACTGTCCAGCAAAATTGTGGCGGCCGCGTTCTCCGCGTTGGGCATGCAGTCCGCGCTGGTGGATTCCCGCGACTGGCTGGTGACCGACAGCACTCACATGCGCGCCGCGCCCCTGTTCGAAGAGACCAACCAGCGCTTGCAGTCGAGAGTCGCACCCCTGGTGGGAGCGGGGAAAGTGCCGGTGATGGGGGGCTTCATCGGTTCGTCGAAGGCCGCGATCACGACCACGATCGGGAGAGGCGGGTCAGACTATTCCGCCGCCATCGCGGGCGCCGGGCTGGGAGCCGAACGCATCGAGATCTGGACTGATGTCGACGGCATGATGACGACCGACCCGCGGCTGTGTCCCGACGCGCGGCGAATTAAAGTGATCAGTTTCGACGAGGCTGCGGAGCTGGCCTACTTTGGCGCCAAAGTCTTGCACCCGGCCACCGTCCTACCCGCGGTGCAGAAGAATATTCCAGTCTATATCCTCAACTCGAGCAATCCTGCGTGCGAGGGTACGCGCATCACCGCTCGCGCGCCTCGCTGCCGGAATTCTTTCAAGGCCATCGCGGTGAAAAAGCGCATTACCATTGTGGACGTTGCCGCTCCCCGCATGCAGCTGGCGCATGGCTTTCTCGGTTCGATTTTTGCCGCCTTCGACCGGCATCGCGTGGCGGTCGATGTGGTCTCTACCTCGGAAGTGAGCGTGTCGCTCACCGTGGACTCGAACGAATCAATTCCGCCGCTGGCCGCCGACCTGGCCAAACTGGCGGACGTGAAATATGAGGGAAGAAAAGCTATCGTCTGCCTGGTAGGCGAGAATTTGCGGGACACTCCGGGCATTGCGGCGCGGGTATTTGGTGAATTGGCGGACGTCAAGATACGCATGATTTCTCAGGGAGCGTCGGAGATCAATCTGACGTTTGTGGTAGAAGAAGACGTGGTTTCCGATGTAGTGCAGCGGCTGCACAAGACTTTCTTTTCGGATCTGGACCCGGAAGTCTTTGCGTAGGCGCGGAGGGAATCCTCAATGGATGCGAACTGGTTGGGTTGTTAACGTCTGAATGGCCAGAGTCGACTCTGGGAGTAGATCGCGTTGTGGGAGGGCACGACTTCAGTCGTGCCATAAAAGCCCGTAACTGAGCGGCTTCAGCCGCTGGGGTTCGCTGGCGGGAACACAGAACCTGGAGGAACTGATTGTGAACCTCCTTATCTTAGGACGCGGAAAGACCGGCTCTCTGGTCGCAGAGGTAGCGCGCGAACGCGGCCATGAGATTGCGATGCTGTGCGCGTTGGATAATTCCGGCGCGGCCGCGCTCACCGCGGACAAACTGCGCCCTGTGGATGCCGTCATCGATTTCACAACCCCGCAGGCCGTTCTGGGAAACATTGAGGCTTGCGTGGGTGCGGGAAAGAACATGGTGGTTGGGACCACGGGCTGGTATGGCGATCTGGAGAAGGTGCGCCAGCTGGTCGAACAGCACGAGTCTGGATTCCTGTTTGCCGCGAATTTCTCTATCGGCATCAACCTGCTTTTTGAAGCTGCGCGCACCGCGGCAGGAATATTGCAACATCAATATTCAGGACAGATCTTTGAGCGCCACCACGCACTGAAAAAAGACGCACCTTCGGGAACCGCCGTGACCTTGCAGAAGATCGTTCGTGATACATCCGGCAAGGAGCTGGAAATCATCTCATTCCGCGAAGGTGATGTGGTTGGGATGCATGAGATCGTGCTGGATTCAGCCAACGATACTATTTATCTTTGCCACGACTCCAAGTCGCGCCGGGGATTTGCCGAGGGCGCGGTGCGGGCTGCGGAATGGCTGGCCGGCAAAAAGGGATTTTTTGACTTTAAGGATATTTGGAGAGAGACCTAGAAGCCCCACCTTCGCTCGCCGGGACGGCCAGTAGGGGTTGTTGCCACCAGCCTTCACGATGATGTTCAAGCTCTAACCGTTCCAGGCAGTTTCGCACAGACCCCAATTAGCGTTATCTTTATCTCATGCACTTCCGTGGCTGTGGTACGGCATTGGTGACTCCGTTCCGGCAGGATGGCTCCGTCGATGAGACTGCCCTGCGCAACCTGGTCGGCTGGCAGGTGGAATCCGGGATCGACTTTCTGGTTCCCTGCGGCACCACCGGCGAAACCCCTACACTTTCGCATGAGGAGTGGTTGCAGGTCATCGGCATAACCATTGAAGTCGTCGCTGGGCGCTGCCCGATTGTGGCTGGCGCGACTTCGAATTCGACCCAGGACGCGGTCAACAAGGCCAAGGAACTGGCCGGGTTGCCCGGGGTCGATGGCATTCTCACGGCGTCGCCGTACTACAACAAGCCGACACAGGAAGGCCAATACCGGCATTTCCGCGCTATCGCGGACGCCGTGGACAAGCCGATCATTCTCTATAACGTTCCCGGACGCACGGGAGCGAACATCGAGCCGGGCACGCTGGCCCGACTGGCCGAAGTGCCAAATATTGCCGGAGTCAAGGAAGCCAGCGGCAACATCAATCAGATGGCGGAAGTCTGCAACCTTGTTCCCGAAAGCTTCGCGGTGCTGTCGGGCGACGACGCCGTCACCTTGCCTCTTATCGCACTGGGCGGCGTGGGCGTCATTTCCGTGGCTTCGAACGAGATTCCACGTGAGATGGCGGACATGAATCGCGCCGCATTGAGCAACGACTGGGAGACAGCCCGCCGCATCCACCGGAAATATCTGCCGTTGATGCTGGCGAACTTTATTGAGTCCAACCCCTTGCCGGTAAAGGCCGTGCTGGCCATGATGGGCAAACTTGAAGAAGTGTACCGTCTGCCCATGCTGCCCATGCGCCGCGACACGCGATCCAAGCTGCAAAAAATCGCCGCCGATGCGGGGTTGATCAGCAAGCCGGCCATTGCAGCCGCGGAGACAGCCGATTTCTACGTCTACGAAAACTGGCTGGCCGGGCCGCACAAGATCGTGCTGCACCGCTCGGGCTGCGGCCAGTGCAATCACGGCAAAGGGCGCCCCGCGGGGCACGATGCCAACCACGCCCGCTGGCACGGCCCCTACGCAACCCTTTCCGAGGCCCGCGAGGCCTCGCAGCACATGCCGGGCGTGCTCATTCGGAGCGAGTGCAAGTGCATCTAATGCAGATCGCGGATCTGTAGATTTCTGATTGTCGAAGCGGCGCTTGTGCCTTCAATCCAGAATCTAAAATCTGCAATCTGAAATCCTTTCTTTTATACTTCCCTTCTCATGCCATCCCTGCAATCTGCCATCGAGCGCCTGGCCACGCTGGGTGAGGTGGAACGAAATCCGGACGCACGCAAAACCTTTCTCGAGTTCCGCGAGCAGCTTACCCAGGGACAAATTCGCGCTGCCGAGAAAATCGGCGGGGAATGGAAAGTGAATGCCTGGGTGAAACAGGGCATCCTGCTGGGGTTTCGTCTGGGCGAACTCACTACCATGGGCGATTCGGCGCTGCCCTTCGTAGATAAAGACACTTTCCCCGTCCGTCAGTTTACCGTCGCCGATCGGGTGCGCGTGGTTCCGGGCGGATCATCGGTGCGGGAAGGAGCTTATGTCGCGCCTTCAGTCATCTGCATGCCGCCCATGTTCATCAATGTTGGGGCGTATGTGGACGAAGGCACCATGGTGGATTCGCATGCGCTGGTCGGGTCCTGCGCACAGGTGGGAAAGCGGGTGCATCTGAGCGCCGCGGCCCAGCTTGGCGGCGTGCTGGAACCCGTCAACGCCGCGCCCGTAATCATTGAAGACGACGTGCTGGTGGGCGGCAATTGCGGCGTCTATGAAGGGACGCTGGTGCGAGCGCGTGCGGTGCTGGGAGCCGGAACAGTTTTGACTCGCTCCACGCCGCTTTACGACATCGTGCGCGGCCAGGTCTACAAAGCGTCAGACGAGAAGCCGCTGGAAGTGCCGGAGAATGCCGTGGTCGTGCCCGGATCCCGGGCCGTGAAAAAAGGATACGCGGCAGAGTGGAATCTTTCGCTCTACACCCCGGTCATCGTGAAATATCGCGACGACAAGACCGATCGCGGGATTGAATTGGAAGAATGGCTGCGTTGAGACTCCCACGAGTATTTTCGCGGGCTTCTTTGCGACCTTTGCGGCCCTTGGCGAAATCTGCGATCAGAAGCTCTGACCGCAGCATCAGCCGCACCTTAACCGCAGAGGGCGCAAAGTATTCCGCAAAGGACGCGAAGAAATTCCCAAGGTCTTACCAGCTCATGACGGCAGCGCCTTCGGCGCGTCTGAAACGACTATCAGTTTGCCTTCGGCCATCCGGGTGCGCATGTCCATGTGCCGTTTGCGGAAGTGGGTGCGGGCGCGCTCTCCCCAGGCGCGCACGAAATAATAGTTCAATCCAGCTCCGATTACGGAACTGGCAAGAGGAATGAGCCGGCCCGACCACTTCTCCACCACTTCCGTGCTGGCCTGGGCAGCAATGCGCTGGATGACCCGGGGCACGAATCGGCTGACCACTTCTTTTTCGAGCAGCTCGCGGCTGATGTCCACCCCGGCCGCGCTGGCGGCAGCAATCCAGAGTTCCGCGGTTTCCTCTTCTGTATTGAATTCAAAGCCATAAAGCAGGCTGAGTTTCTGGATGGTTCGCAGAGTCACCCCTGACAGGATTCCCAGGTCGGGAACGATGGTGATGAGGCCGCCCAGGCCAAATCCCGCGCCTTCGGCGGCCGCCACCTTCATCCCGCTGCGGATCACCCGTTGTGCCAGGTCGTCCAGCTCGCCAACGTCCACCGAATAGACCCCTTGAAAATTGGTGATGGGGAGGCCGTACGCGGCCCGCACTTGCAGTAGAAACTTCGAGGGATCCACCTTGACGGTCTCATAGGCGCGCTGGAAGCCGCGGCGCATGCCGTCCTCGACCCGCCGCCTTAACCACGTCTTGCGCTCCGTCTCAACCATCCAGTTCAACCTTACCGCAGATGGTCGCGGGTGGGAAGATTACGGTCGATGTAGGCGCGAGCGTCCGCTGGTGCTGCCGTTAGTTTCCGCTTCCCGGTCCCGCGCGCCCAGGACCGACAGCCAGCGCTGCCCTTCGGCACCAGCGGACGCCCGCCCCAACATTCCGTGCTACGATCATTACTCCGCATGCCAACTGGAAAATTGCACGTCGTACCCCTGGGGGGGCTGGGCGAGTTTGGGATGAACTGCATGGCCATACGTTGGGGTGACGACATCATCGTCATCGACGGCGGCCTGATGTTCCCTGAAGCCGAACTGCTCGGCGTCGACATTGTTGTCCCCGATATCTCCTACCTGATCGAAAACCGGCAGCGGGTGCGCGGCATCGTGCTGACTCACGGGCACGAAGACCACATCGGCGCACTGCCCTGGATCCTGAGCGAGCTGAACGTGCCGGTCTGGGGAACAGAGTTTACCCTGGCCTATGTCGAGGACAAACTCGACGAGCACGGATTGCTGGACGACGCCGATCTGCGTGAAATCCGTCCGGGTGAGGGTTTCAAGATTGGGCCCTTCACCATCCACCCCATCCAGGTCACCCATAGCCTGGTGGATTGTGTGGCGCTGGCCGTCCATACCCCGCTGGGGGTGATCATTCATACCGGGGATTTCAAGGTGGACCCCACGCCCACCGATAACCGGTTGTTCGACCTGCATGCCTTCGCCGAATACGGCAAAACCGGAGTGCTGGCGCTGTTCCAGGACTCGACCAACGTCGAGCGCACTGGCTACACCCCGAGTGAGCGCGCGGTGCGGCGGAAATTTGACGAGGTGTTCGCGCACACCAGGCGGCGGCTGTTCATCTCGTGCTTTTCATCCTCTATCCATCGCATCAAGCTGGTCGTAGAAATGGCGAGGCAGCACGGGCGCAAAGTGGCGTTCGCCGGGCGCTCCATGAACAATTCGGCCGAGATCGCCGAAGACCTGGGGTACATCGAAATTCCCGAGGGCCTGCTGATCCATCCCGGCGAGATGAAGAACTTTCCGCCGGAGAAAGTCTGCGTGCTGATCAGCGGGACGCAGGGCGAGCCTATGTCGGCGCTCTCCCGCGCAGCCGTGGACAATCACAAGCACGCCAAGATCGAAAAGGGCGACACCGTGATGCTTTCGTCCCGCATCATTCCCGGCAACGAGAAAGCCATTTATCGCATGATCGATCACCTGTTTCGACGCGAGGCGCATGTGATCTACGACGATGGCTCGTCGCCGCCGGTGCATGTGAGCGGCCACGCCAGCCAGGAAGAATTGAAGCTGATCATCAACCTGGTGAAGCCGAAGTATTTCATTCCCATCCACGGCGAATATCGGCAACTGAAACTGCACGCGGAGATGGCGGGAGCGATGAAAGGATCGGTCGGGAACGCCATCCTGATCGAGAGTGGCGACATCCTCGAGTTCGACGATCTGGGGGCCCGCAAAGCCGGCCGGGTAAATGTCGGGAGGGTTTGCATCGATTCCGGATCGCGCACCGACGTGGTTGAAGA
Source organism: Terriglobales bacterium (assembly GCA_050745885.1). Taxonomy (GTDB): domain Bacteria; phylum Acidobacteriota; class Terriglobia; order Terriglobales; family Acidobacteriaceae; genus JAIQFF01. Next base: position 44,450 of record JBOGLD010000210.1, on the reverse strand, counting down.
CCTGATCGTCAAAGACCGCAGGCATTTGAGTGAAGATGGCATTGTGCTGCCCATCATCGCCATCAACAAACTCACGGGCAGGGTGGAGACCTCGCCCGAAATCGTGACCCGGGGATTCTCGCCCGGTGAAGACGGCTTTGACGACGGGGCCCGGCAGATTGTGATGCAGACCCTGGAGTCTTCGAGCGCCGAGGAAAAGGCGGATTATGGCGTGATCAAGGAGAAAATTCGCGCTGATCTGAAACGTTATGTTTCCAAGCAGACGCAGAAGCGTCCACTGATCATGCCGGTGATATTGGAAATCTGAGCGCTGGAGAAATGAGCGTTTCTGTCATCCTGAGCGGAGTGGCTGCTTCGCTTCGCGAAGCAGCTGCGCAGTCGAAGGATCCCTACTCCCGGCAGTGTCCTTAACGCTATGGGGTCCTTCGACTCCGCTCAGGATGACAGCGGAGATAGTCTCATCGTCACTCTCAACGACATTCGCGAAGCGCAATCTCGGTTGCACGGCGTGGCCGTCCGCACCCAGCTGATTCCGTCGCACATTCATGAGTCGAACCAGGTTAAAGACGGACGTCAGCTCTATCTCAAGCCGGAAAATCTGCAGCCGATCGGGTCGTTCAAGCTGCGGGGGGCCTATAACAAGATTGCTTCCCTTCCCAGGAACGACCTCAAAAGCGGCGTAATCACCTATTCCAGCGGCAATCATGGGCAGGGTGTCGCCTACGCCGCGCGGGCGCTGGGGGTGAAAGCGGTCATCGTGATGCCGGGAAATGCGCCGGCGGTGAAGCGCGAGGCAACCATTGCACTGGGCGCGGAGATCATACTGGTGGGTCCGGCAAGTTCCGAGCGCCAGGCAAAAGCGGAAGAACTTGCCGCGCAGCACGGATACGTGGTCGTCCCCCCTTACAACGACGAAATGATCATCGCGGGCCAGGGCACGATGGGACTGGAGATTCTGGAAGACTTGCCTGATGTGGAAACGGTGATTGCGCCCGTCGGCGGCGGCGGGATGCTAAGCGGAATCGCGGCGGCGATCAAGCTGAGCAAGCCTGCGGTCAAAGTGATCGGCGCCGAGCCCGAGCTTGCAGCCGACGCGCAGGCCAGCTTGCGGTCCGGCAAAATCGTGGAGTCTTCGGCCGAGCAGGTCACCCGGACGCTGGCGGACGGGCTGCGCACCCAGAGCATTGGCCCGCTTAACTTTGAACACATACGCCGCTATGTGGATGACATCGTGACCGTGAGCGAAGAGGAAATCCGCAGAGCCATGCAGCGCCTGGCCACCGATCCCAGAACGCTGGCGGAGCCGAGCGGGGCGGTCGCGGTAGCTGCATTTCTGTTCCATCCGCACGAGTTGCCGAAGACGAAGATGAACGTAGCCGTGATCAGCGGCGGAAATGTGGAAGCCGAGATGCTGGCGCAACTGAGGAAAGAGAACTGATGAAGGTCTGTCATCCTGAGCGCAGTCCAGACTTCGCCCGACGAAGTTTGGGCGGAGTCGAAGGACCCCTGGCGCCGAGGCAAAGTGCCGGCGATAGGGGTCCCTCGACTCCGCACATTCGCCAGCGAATGTGCGACCTCGCTTGGGATGACCAGAAGCTGAGCTCTCCGTGTAGCGCCGGCGCTACTTTGTTGAGGGCATTTCTGATTCTCGGCTGGCTGCTCGCGCTCGGCTCTGCCGTTCCTGCTGCCGCCGCCACTTACGAGCGCGGCGCCGTAGTGCGCGTAGCTCAAATCTACCTCTCGCCGGACACCAGTTCGGCGAAGCTGGCGGAAATGGATCGTGGACGCGAAATCATTGTCCTTGAGACCAGCGGGGAGTGGGCGCACGTCGAGGCCAATCTGAGTGAGGAGCGTACGGTTACCGGTTGGGTGCTCGACAAGGGAGTGGTGCGGGCCTCCACCCCCCACGGGGACAAGATATTGTTTGGCGAGGCGGTCGACTCGGAAGACCAGGCCAGCCGGAGGCACGGACGCAACGGCGCGGCCCAGGACGCCATGCGCCTCTATTACTGTGTCGCGGAATATTTCCCCAACTCGCCCCTGGCAGGCGAGGCCATGTACCGCTCGGCCGATATCCGCTGGCAGCTCGAAAAGCTGGACGTCGCATCGCGGCCTTCGTCCCGGGAACGCGACGCGTACCTGCGCGAAGGCATGAACGAACAATACATGAAAGAGGTCATCAAGAAATTCCCCGGCACCAAGTGGGCCGACCTGGCCGCGTTCCACCTGATCGATAACAAGCTGTGCGGAGAGTGGCAGGGCAGCTCGAAATGTCCGGTGAAGGAATCGGAAATTTACGAAAAATACGCGACCGAGCATCCCCAGTCCCCCGCCGCAGCGGAGGCCTTATACGATGCCGCCTGGCGCTGGTCAGCGCTGATCGAAATTTACAAGACGGAAGAAGATCCTAAGAAGTCGGAGGCGGCGAAGGCCAAAGCCATCACCCTGGCGCAGACGATCGCCGCGCAAACCACGTCCGGGGATTGGGGAGCGCGCGCCCAGCGGTTGCTGTACCTGATCGACCAGGGCATCCCGACCTACGGAAACGTAACCCAGTAAGCACGTTTGCGAAGTTTCAATTCTTTTGTCTGTTTTTTCTGTAATACTTTTCTTCACCCTTTTCGGAGGAAGCTTGAACGAGTACCTGCTGTCCGTAGTCCTGGGAATTATCGAGGGGCTCACAGAATACTTGCCGGTGAGTTCTACGGCGCATCTGCGAATCGCGGAAGCTTTCTTCCACATCAGCCTGTCGGATGGCTATTGGAAAATGTACACCATCGTGATTCAGCTGGGCGCCATCCTTTGCCTGCCGGTGTACTTCCGTGACCGGATCGCTAAATTTCTCTCCACATTTCCCCGGGGCGAGAACGGCGATCGCACCATCCTGAACCACCCGCTCAGCCTCGTAATGATTGCATTTGTGGTGACCGCGATACCCTCGTTTCTCTTGATCAAAGTGATCGGCAAGCATCTGGAAAGCATGACGATTATTGGCTGGTCGCTGCTTATCGGCGGAGTCGTGATGTGGATCGTGGACGCGGCCAAGGCAAAATCGGAGGCGGCGGGACCGGGCGTCCCCTCGAGCAGCATTCGTACCTGGAAGATGGAAGCGATGGGCCTGGGACAGGCGCTATGGATCGGCTTCTGCCAGATCTTTTCCGGGCTGTTCCCCGGGACGTCGCGCTCCATGTCAACCATCGCCGGGGGGCAGTTGGCCGGGATGTCACGAGCGTCGGCTCTGGAGTTTTCCTTTTTCCTTTCGATTCCCACCATGGTCGCCGCCACCGGCTACACATTATTCAAGTCGGTCATGGGAAAGGGCGAGAATCCGATCGGAGTTTCTCAGATTACGTCGAATCAATGGCTCCTGCTGGCCATAGGCTTTGTGGTTTCATTCCTGGTTGCTTACGCCTCGGTCGCGTGGTTCATGGCCTGGGTACGGAAGCATGGGTTCGCGCCTTTTGCGGCCTACCGGATTGTCGTCGGCATTCTGGTGCTGGTGTATGCCGCCAAACTGACGAGTTGAGCACGGGTCGGACCTCCTCCACTACATAGCCGAGCTGGGTAGTGCCCTAAGTTGAGCTTTTCTTTGCGGCCTTTGCGTCCTTTGCGGTTTAAGACCTTGCCGCCATTCTCAACCACCTAAACCTCTTTAACCGCAAAGGACGCAAAAGGGGCGAACAGATCCCCGCGGAAAAATTAGGACACGACCCCGAGCTTCCCTCGAACGATCAACCGAACCTTGCCGGTTCGGCGCGGCTTGGGTGGCCGCTGATTCCTTTGGCGGCCACATCTTGCGGTCTGGCGGGCATTCTGCCTGTCCATTGGGGCGGCGAGACGCCGGCGCTACCCCGAAACTAACTCGATACTGTTTCCGAATTCCTTCATTGTCCGGCCCGGTGGTTCTTGGCATAATCATTTGCTCTGGCAACCCTGAAGCGTGGCATTGCTGCAGGCTGCCAAAACAGCCCAATGAAGTATTTCTCGCAGATATTCGCTCCCACCAACAACCGGCGGCTCAATGAGTTGATCGGGTTCGTGCTCTGCGTCTCGGGACTGCTTTTGTTCCTGGCCCTGGCCTCCTATTCTCCGCTCGATCCCTCATTCAACAGCGCTTCTGTGCTCACCGGATCGCAGGCCGCGCGCAACTGGGTTGGTCTGGTGGGCGCAATCATTTCCGACCTGATGCTGCAGGGGTTCGGAATCGGAGCGTTTCTGGTTCCGGTGTTTTTGGGCGCGTTGGGATCTCGCTGGTTCCGTTCGCGCAAGATCACCTCACCCGTGGCAAAGTCTCTGGGCGCGATCTGGCTGCTGGTGTTTGTGCCCGCCCTGTTGGCGCTTATGCCGGGACACGTGCGCTGGATGGGCGTGATTCCGATGGAAGGCCTGGCCGGACGCATTGTCGGCGATGCCCTGATCCATTACCTGAATCTGGCTGGCGCATATATTGTGTGTGCCACGGTTTTGGCGGTGGCGCTGTACCTCACGACGGCCTTCTCGTTCGCTTCCCTGCGAGTCTGGGCGCCAACCCGTTTCGCGTTTGTGGTCGCGCTCTGGAATCGCTACCAGGACTGGCAGGAAAACCGGGCGAAAAAGAAGATGCAAAGGGAGCTGGAAAAGCGGCGCGCCACCCGGCCGACTATCACAGCTCAACTGGTTCCGGCCGGTTCGGCTGCATCTCCAGCCGCGGCCCACTTACCTGAGCCCGTCCGGGCTACCGGCATCGACCGCATGACGGCGGCCAGCCGCGCTGAGGGGCACGATCCCGAACCACACGGCTTGCGTGGAGTTCCGGAGGCCATCATTCCGGATGTTGAAGTGACCGAGCGTGCTGATACCGGGGCAAAACCCAAGACGACAATGCCGCGCATCGCGGCGGGAGGCTTCAAGTTGCCGCCCAGCAGCTTGCTGCATCGTCCCGATGAGCAACAGGCGATTGATGCCGATGAATTGAAGTTGCTGGCCCAGGTGCTGACGGAGAAATATTCCGAGTTCGACGTTCACGGCCAAGTGACGCAAATCAATCCCGGGCCGGTAGTCACGACTTTCGAATACAAGCCCGAAGCGGGTATCAAATACAGCCGCATTACCAGCCTCACCGATGACTTGTGCCTGGCGCTCAAAGCCGAAAGCATTCTGATCGAGCGCATGGCGGGCAAGTCCACCGTCGGGATCCAGGTGCCGAATCGCGAGCGCGAGATTATCTGGCTGCGCGAGAACATCGAATCTTCCGAGTTCATCGGCACCAAATCGAAGCTGACCCTGGCGCTGGGTAAGGACATTAACGGACGCATCGTCACCGCCGATCTCGCGGGGATGCCGCACCTGCTCATCGCGGGCTCGACCGGCGCAGGCAAGAGCGTGGCCATCAACGCCATGATCATGTCCATTTTGTACAAGGCCACGCCCGACCAAGTCCGGCTCATCCTGGTGGATCCCAAGCGGCTGGAGTTGGGGAATTACGAAGGCGTGCCGCATCTGTTCACGCCCATCATTACCGAGCCCAAGCTGGCTGCCAATGCCTTGCGCAATGCAGTGCGCGAGATGGAACGCCGCCTGAAACTGCTGGCTGAAAAAGGCGTGCGCAACATGGAGCAGTACAACAAACTGTTCGACGACGAAGGCACGCGCAGCCTGTTTGGCGAGGATTCCGAAGATCGGCCATTGCCCTATATCGTCATCATCATTGACGAGTTGGCTGACCTGATGATGCTCGACTCGGGCAATGTAGAAGAGTCCGTCACCCGGCTGGCCCAGATGGCACGGGCCGTAGGCATTCACCTGGTGCTGGCAACGCAGCGGCCGTCGGTTGACGTAATCACCGGCCTGATCAAGGCCAACTTCCCAGCCCGCATTTCCTTCCGCGTGGCCACCAAGGTCGACTCGCGCACCATTCTCGACGCCAACGGCGCCGAAGCCCTGCTGGGCCGCGGCGACATGCTCTATCTGCCTTCCGGCTCCGCCCGGGTGCATCGCCTGCACGCGCCCTTCGTGACGGAAAAAGAGATTGCCGCGGTGGTCGAGTTCTGGAAATCGCAAGGCTCGGCCGAGTATGAAGAGAAGTTCCTGCAAGCTCCGAAAGACGAACGTGCGCCCGGTGAGGCCGGAAACGCGGGCGAAGACGGAGACGAAGAGAACGATCCCCTCTACAACGACGCCGTTCGCCTCGTAGTGGAATTCGGCAAAGCTTCCACTTCCCTGCTGCAACGCCGCCTGCGGATCGGCTACGGCCGCGCCGCCCACCTGATCGACCTGATGGAGCGCGACGGCATCGTGGGAGCAGCGGATGGCCCCAAGCCGCGCGAAGTTCTGAAGCGACCCAACTGGCTTTCCGAAGTTGAAGAATCGATGCGGTAAATCCTCGTGTCATCCTGAGCGGAGCAAGAATTTCGCTTCGCGAAATTCTTGCGCAGTCGAAGGACCCCTATAGCGACGATGCAGTGGCGAGGTAGGGCTCCTTCGACTGCGCCAGCCCATTCGTAAACGAATGGGCCGCCTTCGCTCAGGATGACACGCCCTTGGCTGTTAGTCCCCGGATCGCCAGCGCCGTCAGGACAAATACTGCCAGCAGCATAGCCAGCCACAGCACTGCTTTGTGACGCTCCGACCAGGGCCGATCGTCCGGGCGGCCGCGATAGGCTTCGTTGTGGGTGCCGGGTCCAAGCTCGGCCTTGGCCGCGGCCGGATCGGCTTTGAAGAACCTGGCGTAATCGTAGACCGGCGCACCAAGCTTGTCGTCGCCGTAGTAGAGCCTCAGCAGCGATTTACCCTGCGGATCAAAGTACACGCGCCGTTCGACGGACAGCAGTTCAACTCCGGATATCGCCAGGGGCGGATTGTCGCCATTCTCCACGGTGATCTTTAGCTGGCCGGAACTCTGCCCTCCGATCGGCACGTCCATCTCTTCCGAAACGACCGTGGTGCCTCCGCGATTCATCCGCACCCGCGTGATCTCACCACTGGTTCCATAGCGATGGTCGGTCGCATCTGACAGCACGACCGCCCGCCGGAAATTGACCTGCTTCGGATCTACTCGAAAGCGGACGCGATCCACGGGAACTCGCACCGGCGAGTTGCAACTGATCACGGTAGTTCGCGCCATCTGCGATGCCGCGCCGCATGATCCCACGCTGGTCCAGACCGTTTTGGTTTCCTGCAGGTTGTAAACCGAGGCGCCCTTGACCTGGGCAGGCGAGATTCCGGCGGAAAGTTTCACGTGCAAATAGTGGAAACTCGAGGGAGGCAACTTCAGCACCGGATTGGAACCCAATTCCTCGCGGGTAAAGTCATACAACGTGGCCGGCGGCAACTGGGTTGCGGTCTTCGCGCGCAGTTCATTGCTGCCCGCGAGCGATGCTGTCACCACGAAATCCTTGGCATCCAACTGCAGTCGGATGCGGTCGTACTCGCCGATTTCTCCCATATCGAGATCAAACTCGGTGCGTCCGCCCACGCTCCCCAGGTTGAGGACCTTTGCTGGCTCCTCATGGCTGGACGTTCCCCCACGCTGTTCGCGGAGCGCGTATTGCACCTGAGATTCGCCGTCATAAATTCGCAGGTCGGCCAGATCGGGGCGCGCTCGGGCCCATATTTCTTCATCGACCCCGAAGTAATTCTGCTGCCCGGGCTGAGAGATGCGCACATCGCGCACATTGGTGAAATAGGAAGCCGAAGGCCCTCCGGTCAACGGCACAGCGAGAGCTACAACCAGCGCGAACAGGGAGGAAGCGGACCTCATGTGCCGGCAGGGCTTTCTTTGGAATCATTGGGTCTCGACAGCTTGAGCCAATCGCGCTGGTACATAAACGAAATGGCGAGCAGGAGCACCCCGAGCACGATGAAACTCACGATGCGGTAGCCGCGGTCCAGTTCCGACACATCGTATAGGAACACCTTGCCAATGGTGAAAGCAATCAGGACCAGGGCCTGCCAGCGCACAAACGCGGAACGCCGCCAGAAACCAACCACCATCAGCATGGCGCCGTAAGCCATCCACAGGGCGGAGTATGTGAAGTCACGGGCGATTTTCACATGATGCCAGTTCGTCCAGGCGTAGGGATCCCATGGTCTCTGGGGACGAAGGCTGGTCATCTCCCGGCTGTAATAGTCGGCCACTTCGCGGCTCAGCGCTATCAGAGCCAGGAGATTCAAGGCGACAACCGCAACCCTGGCAACGGTGCGTGCAGCCTCATCCTTGCGACGACTGCCATACCAGGCGACGGCGCCCAGCACCGCAACGGCAACCGCGTACGTCGCCATGCGCGTATTGAAGATGGGACGTGTGACGTAAAAGTTATCGATCAGGAGAAGCCGGCCCACGCCCAGGAGCAGCGCGCCGATGGCGAAGACGTTGAGCAAATCGGAGTGAATGCGGTCGGCCACCCACAATAGCACTGCCACTTCCACAAACCATCCCATGGTGATCCAGTGGGCGTCAAGCCGAATGGGAATGGCAATCGTGATGAAGCCAATGGCCAGTGCAAGGTGCAGCAGGTCCACGGTCCGCGCCGCCTCGGGACCGCCCGCCCGTCCCCGGGCCATGCGGCTGAGAAAGATGTACAGGGCGGCCAGGGCCAAGGCAAACCACGCCGTGTCCTTGGTTCCGATTTCTTCGAACATCACATAGATTTGCAGAAAATATCCCGCCGCGTTTACCACCGCGACCAGGGGAGGAACCGAATCGGACAGCCATCCCTTTTGCGCCGGGCGGGCCAACAAAGGCGCCACCGCGAAGATGGCGAAGAACAGCGTGGCGAAGCCCACCGTCATCCATACCTGGGTCACGTCATAGAAGCTGGAGTACCAGCCGACGTAAAGAAGCATCGTTCCGGCGTAGCTCAACACCAGCAGGCGGCGCCAGGGCTTCAGGGTCACCAGGACGAGCGCGCTCAGGTCGAGGATGGCAGCGTAGGCAAACAGCGCGACTTCACGGTTCTGGCCGGTGGAGAGCAGCATGGGCGTGGCAAAGCCACCGATCAGCGCGAATGCCGCCAGGATTTCCGCATCCTGGGTCCAAGCCATCAACGCCGTGGCGGCCGTAACCGTGAACATCATGATGAAGGCCACGCCGCCGGGCACCAGGGCGTACACCTGGAAGGCGGCGTACAACGAGAGATAAAGCACGCCGATGCCGACAGCCTTCAACGAGTAAGAAAAGATGCGGTATCCGCGATGGCGAAAATTCTCGCTCCAGACCACGATCGCAACGCCGGCCAGCAATCCGATCGCTATCCGGCCGGCCGGGCCGATCCAGTTGTTGTCGAAGGCAAATTTCAGGAAGTAGGAAACACCGATCAACACCGCCGCAATACCGATCCGGTTCAGCCAGTGCGAACCGATACGGGATTCCAGGTCCGGGCTGCTCTCCCTTTGCGATGGAATTGCAGCCAGCCTCGGCGGAACATTCGGGCCAGTGGTGGCGGCCGGCTTCGGTTCTGCCGCGAATGTAGGTGGCGGTGAGGATGCCTGGGGCCGCGCCGGTGTCTCGGCCGCAGCTGCCGACGGCAGGTTCAAGGCCTGCTCGATACGAAACACCCGCGCCGTGAGTTCGGCCAGCAGCCGCCGCAGCTCCTGCAGTTCGCCGCCAGAAGTATCCACCGCTCCTCCGGGAAACTGATTTCCGATGCATTATCTGCGAAACTGGTCCGGCTTTCACGAATTATTAAGGGGACGAACCATGAAGTGTCTTACCGAGTATCTGAAGTTTCACACCCGCTCCCATCGCGCCTACGTGCACATCACGCCCCAGGTGGAGCAAATCGTAAGCCGGAGCGGCGTCCAGGAAGGCATGGTGTTGGTTTCCGCCATGCATATCACGGCCGGCGTCTATGTAAATGACAACGAGAGCGGACTGATTGAAGACATCGATCAATGGCTGGAAACGCTGGCGCCCTTCCGCAAGGAGTACAAACATCACGACACCGGCGAGGACAACGGTGATTCGCATCTGAAGGCGCTGCTCATCCACCATGAGGTCATCGTCCCTATCACTGCGGGCAAGCTTGATTTGGGGACCTGGCAGCGGATCTTCTATGCCGAATTCGACGGCCAGAGGGACAAGCGGGTCGTTGTAAAGGTGATGGGCGAGTAAGCTGCCGGGTATCCGACCCCCATCGGGCAATACTTGCAAGTCCAATGTCAGCGGGATTCCAAAGGGTTGCTCACGATCCGGGAAATGTGCGCCGCACCAGGGCATCAGGGGCGAGTATCAACACAGTTAACAACGGCTCGCGCGACCCGTCGAGATGTTTGCCCGTGGGTCAGCTATGCTTGCGGCATTGGCTCCTTATGAAGTGTCTGCTCCTGGTTGTCGTCGCGGCTGCTCTCATCTTGCCTGCTGTTTCGCAGCAAACGAAGGCGAAACCGGCGACGAGTGGCAAAAACCACACTGTTATTCTCCAGTCGGAAGGTGGGTCTTTCGCCATCGACGGGCCCAAGGGCTGGATTGCTGATCGGAGGGTCGGACACCGCCTTGGTGTGTGCTGCGTCTATTACGCAAAAGGGTCGTGGGACACCGCGGAAACCGTACTGTATCCCAACATTGTGACCAAGGGACCGGGGCGGCAAACGCTCCAGGAACTGATGGATTCGGACCTGGCAAAATTTCGTAAGGACAATCCAGGAATGAGCTATGTCGATGGAGACATGCCTTTCAAGGGCCGGACTGCCAAAGTGCGCTATTTCCACGGCGTCAACCAGGGCTCGTCGGAGGCCGTTGCCTACATCGATGAAGACAAGATCATCGCCCTTGTGGTGCTGAGTTCGAAGACCGAAAAGGGATTGGTCGACGCCTTACCGGTATTGCTGGCGGTCCTCGAGACCTACAATTACGGAGTTAAAGCTCTCAATGCCAATTGAGAATGATCCGCGACGGACTTATCCCCATCCAGTTGTGCCGAAATCACGGCCAGAGGCCGCAAGGCAAAGTATCGATTTCCGCAGTGAAGGGCCGCGCTAAATAGAGTTGAACCAATTCTTTACCTGGAGTATCTTTCCTGTTGCAATCAGGGCTGTTTCCCCCCAAAATACCCTACTTCCCCGGGGTAGATCAATGCGGAAAGCGGAAGTGATCGCGGTTCTAGGCGGCGGGCCGGCGGGCGCGATGGCGGCTGCCACTTTGGCCGCCGCCGGGCGCAAAGTCATCCTGGTTGACGAGAAGCTGGTGTGGGAAAAACCATGTGGCGGCGGCGTGACCCAGAAGGCGCTCTCGCGCTACGGGTTTTTGCGGGACGCTGAAATCGAGAGCAATTGGGTCCACGGTTGCGAATTTATCAGCCCGGCTGGCCGCAAGGCCTACGTGACGATGGAGAAGCGGGTTGCCATTTTCTCCCGCTATGTGCTCAATGGCCTGCTGATGCATCGCGCTGAACAGGCCGGAGCCGAGCCCCTGCGGGATCGCGTCATCGGCATCGAGCGTTGTGCCGGCCACTGGCAGCTTAGGACTCGCACCACGAAGCTGACGGCGGACTACGTCATTTTCGCTCTGGGCGCCAGAAATCCATTTCGTGCCCAGTTTTCGCGGCCTTTCACCGCCGCCGACCTGATGGCGACCGCGGGGTACTTTGTTCCCGGCGGCGGCGCCAGCATGCAGGTGCGATTCCTGCCCGGACTGGAAGGCTACATCTGGATTTTTCCGCGCCGCGATCATTGCTCTGCCGGCATTTGCGGCCGCATCGGAACCAAGACTACGGCGGAGCTGCGCCGTGAACTTGAGCTGTTCCTGGCACAACAGGATATCGGTTTGGAGGGTGCTTCTTTCTATGCCCACGTCCTGCCGGCGCTCGACGCGCGTACTCTGCGGGAAGCGCCGTTTTGCGGAGAAGGCTGGGCGATGGTCGGGGATGCCGCAGGCTTTGTCGACCCCATCACGGGCGAAGGCCTGTATTACGCTCTGCGCTCGGCCGAATTACTTTCCCAGGCGCTGCTCGCCGGACGTCCGGAAAACTACCCCGAGTTGGTGCGGCGGGACTTCCTCCATGAACTGGAGCTGGCGGTGAGCCTGGAGCATTGGTTCTTTACCGGGCGCGTGGTCGGACGGCCGGTGACGGAATGCCTGGTGCAGCTGCTTGCCCAAAGCCGGCGCTTTCGCGAGAAACTGTGCCTCTTGTTTACCGACGGCCACTATCGCAAATTGATGCCTTCCCTGCTGGAAACTTTCTGTGCGCGAACCGGCGCGACCGGGCCGCCGGTCGCGGCACAAGTCATATCCTGAATTCCGCGTACCCCGGATCGCGGACCTCCTTTGAACAACGCTTGAAAGGCAGGCGGTCGTGATTACGCCTGCGAGGAGAGGAGCCGCTGGAACATGACGCCGGCCACGTCCAGCTTGGCTGCATCCGATTCCGCCATGAGCCGTTGAAAATTGTCACGATCGAGCCCCATCACCTCGACATCCTCGGTGCCGGCGGCTCGAATGGTTGCGGTTCGTGTGCGGCCCAGCAGAAGCGCCATTTCACCGAACCACTCCCCGGCGCCCAGTCCGCCCAGAATCAGGTCCTCGCCACCGGGACGATGATTGACCACCTCCACCCGCCCGCTGACGATGATGTAGAACAGGTCGGCAGGATCGCCCTGGCGGACAATCACATCGCCTGAGCGGAAACGCGCCAACTTAAAGTTGGGGAGAAAACGGGCCAATTGCTGCTGCGAAAGCTCCGGGAGCACTTCGGCCAGCCGAGTGGACATGAAACGCCGCCGGGCAAGCTCCGCAATCTGCCCACTGACAAGGTCACCCTCGGAAACAACGGTGATAAAGGTACTGCGGTCGAGCACCAGCAACTTCACCGGCGTCACCGCGCGCACGCTCGCGGTCCGGGGCACTTTCCGGAGCAATCCGATTTCGCCGAAGAACTCGCCCGGGCCCAGCTGGGCTAGCGACTCCTGGTGTTCCTGCGGCAGATGTACGTTCCTGAACACTTCGACTTGACCCTCGAGGATAATGAAGAATTCTTCGGCGACATCGCCCTCGGTGATGATCGTGTCGCCGGGTACGAACTCCACCGTCTTGGCTTTGGCCAGAATCTCGTTCAACTCGTGCGACCCCATTCCCGGCATCACCGCAGCCACTCGCTCCTCGACTCGGGGCAACGGCTGCAGTGACGCTTGCAGAGCGCGATGCTCCAGGACGCGCATGCGGAAAGCCGCTTCCGGGCCCGGCAATGGATCCAGTTGGGTCCGAACCTGATAGTCGGGGGGATCGAGTTGCAGGCGCACGCGGCGGAGCAACGTTCCGATCACGACCATGCTGATCACTTCGACCAGTCCGACAGCGGCGCACACCCGTCCTCCAAAACCGAAGGGCGCAAAAGCTCCCGGAGTGTGGTGCTCGTGGCGCGGCTCGGCGCAGCGCGCGTGGTCGAAAGTAGCCGGATTGGAATAGACCTTGGGTGAAAAATGGAGCGGCAAGGGGCTGAGTACGACGCGCTGCCCACGCTTGATCAGGTATCCGGAGAATTCGAAGTCCTGCTCGACAAGAAAAGGAAGGCCCAGCGGCACGGGATGGAAGCGCAGACTCTCGAGATAAGCACTGTAAAGCGTATCCACCTTGCGCAGGGCCATCGCATCCGTCGACGGGCTGGCAAGCACCACATCGGCTTCCGCGGTGATCTTCTGCTGAAGCGCCGGGTCCTTCAGGATCTCGAAAAGCAGGTAGGACAGCAGGCGGTTCATGTAAACCAACGTGCCGACAAAACCGTACAGCGCGGTAGCGATCATCTCGGAGTCGGGGAAGGAATTTCCTTCGCTGTCAACCGCGCCCAAAACGGCGTCGAACAGGTCGAACTCGCGGCTTTCATGGGGGGCGCTCGCCCGGCGCTGGGCCAGAAGCTCGTTCATCAGGGAAAACACGCGCGCCTTCGATTTACGATAGGCGGGAAGACGGAGCAGAAGAGCAGGGCGAACCATCGCCCCGACCTTCATGATGGTGTTCGAGTAATAGAACGCATCGCGGAAGTACTCCCGCCGCGAGTGGCCCGCCATCACGAACGTGTAGCACTCGAAAGCCAGATCGGCCATGGTGTCCATCACGTGCAGTTGTTGGCCGGGTTTCCAGGACAGGGCCCGCTCCTCGACGGCCTTTACCATGGCGGGAATGTAGGCCGATGCAACGTGACGGGAGAAGCCCAGCTTCATCATCTTCCGCAGGCGTAAATGCTGTTTCCCCTGCTCGCCCAGGATGAAGCGCTCGGTCCCGAGTTCCTGGGCAAAGCGGCGATAGAACACCTCGCGGCTAAAATGCCGCTCGCCGACGGTCAGGAAGAAGTGGAAGGCCTCCTGTCCCGCCATGACCGTGTATTCCTTGCCAAAAGCGGTGACCCGAAAAACCGGGCCAAGTTCCTGATAGGTCTTCAGCAGGAATCCGGACGGATCCTTCAGGAGTGCGAGAGTACTGCCGAGCAGAGGCATGCCGGGCGCTCGCGGCGCCAATGGCAAGCGGCCAGGTATATCGTCGCGGGTTGTTGCCGGTGCGTGCATCCGCGGGCCCTTCGTTCGGCTACGCGAAAAGAATAGCTCTGGGCACTCGGGTAAGCCCCACCGAGTGCCAAATAGAGTAGCGCAAGTTTGCGATGGCGGCAAAGAACCTGGCAAGACGCTCCGGAATGGGGCCTCCCAGCCGTCGCGCCGCGGTGCTCAAAGGAGGCGCAATTTCCTGTCTGGGGCCTGACTGGGGCGGTGTATCATGTTCGGCGCATGGCCATCGGCTTCTCGCCATCGCCTGACCACGAACATGATCTCCCGGCGGTTCTGCCGCCTGGGAGCGTGTTTGCGGACGACAGTGCGCGAGCCGGCGCGACCCACAAGTCAGCCTGGGTGGTGGCGATTCTGGTGGCCGTTCTGGTAGTCGTCTTAGCCCTGGCGTTCCTCCGCCCATCTGGCGCGCCGGCAGCAACCAATCATTTCGAACCGGTTAAAGGGGTGGCGTGTCTCGGACACATCGAGCCGGCGGACGGAGTGCGCATCATCGGCGCCAGGTCACTCTCCGGCCAACCTTCCCTGATGGGCGAACTGCAAGTGCGGGAAGGCGATTCGGTGCGTGCCGGCCAGGTTCTTGGGCTTCTAAATAGCAAGGCTGAACTTGAAGCGGCCCTGCGGCAAGCGCAGGCGAATATGCAACTCGCTCGCACGCGGCTGGACCAGGTAAAGGCTGGTGCGAAGGCGGGCGACGTGGCGGCGCAACGGGCCGAGGTTTCGCGGACCCAGGTGGAATTGCAAAATGCGCAGGTCGAGTACCAGCGCGCAGAGGACCTGTTTGCCGGGAGCGTGTTGTCAAAGTCCGAACTCGACTTGCGGCGCGTCGACCGGGACACGAAAGCGGAACTGCTGGAGCAGGCGAAAGAAAGGCTGCAGAGCCTGGGAGAGGTGAGGACCACCGACATCAACGTGGCGCAAGCGCAGGTGGCGGCGGCAGAGGCAGAGGAGGAACGCGCCCGCGCCGAGCTTGATGCTGCCATCGTGCGGTCGCCGGTCTCGGGCACGGTGATCAAGATCAATGCCCGGCCGGGAGAGGAAGTGGGACCGCGCGGCATCATGGAAATCGCCGACACAGCGCACATGTACGTCATCGCGGAGGTCCCTGAGTCCCAGATCGCGCAAGTGAAATCCGGCGATCACGCCCTGATCAGCGGCGATGGATTGGGGACGAACTTGTCCGGAACCGTCGAACAGGTCGGAACCAAGGTTGGCAAGAATGAATTGTTCTATACGGATGCGGCGGCTCTGTCCGATGCGCGGGTGATCGAGGTCAAGGTCCGCCTCGACGACGGCAAGCCAGCCGAACATCTCATTCATGCGCAAGCTCGAGTGCTGATCCAATCCGACTAAGACGATAAACCCTATGCGCGGCGTTCCATTGGCATGGCTGCAACTGACGCGGGAAAAGCAGCGCTTCAGCGTGGCCGTGGCGGGAATCGCCTTCGCCGTCATTCTCATGCTGATGCAGCTTGGATTGCGCGATGCGCTTTACGAAAGCGCTACCAAGCTGTTCGAGCACCTGCGCGGCGACCTGATCGTTACCAGTTCGCAGTACGAATATCTGTTCTCAACCGACAATTTCAGCCAGCGCCGGCTGTACAGCGCCCTGGCTCTCGATGAGGTGCAATGGGTGGCTCCCCTCTATCTTGGAATCGGCACGTGGAGGGAGCCCGTGCGGTTCGACGAGCGCAAAATTCTGGTCATCGGTTTTCTCCCCACCACGCCCCTGCTTGATTTCCCCCAGGTCCAGCAGTACGCCCAGGAAATACAGCTTCCGGACCTGGTGCTGTTCGACAGCTTATCGCGACCGGAGTATGGGCCGGTCGTCTCCATGTTTGCCAGAGATCACGAAGTGACAACGGAAGTTAACGGAAGGCGCATCAAGGTCGCCGGCCTGTTTACGCTTGGGCCGACGTTTGGTTCCAATGCCCATCTGATCACCAGCGACTTGAATTTTCTGCGAATGTTTCGCAACCGGCAGCAGGGGCTGATCGATCTTGGATTCATCAAGCTGAAGCCTGGAGCCGACCCGAACCGGGTGGCGGCGGAACTGCGCTCGATCCTGCCCCACGATGTCAATGTTTACACTCGTCAGGCAATGGTAGACCAGGAGAAGAATTATTGGGACCAGCACCTGCCGCTCGGGTTCATCTTTAACCTGGGATCCCTCATGGGCCTGACCGTGGGCGGCGTGGTGGTTTATCAAATCCTTTTTGCTGACGTCAACGACCAACTCGCCGAATATGCGACCCTGAAAGCGATGGGCTACTTCGACCTTGATCTGTTTAAGATCGTGCTCAAGGAATCGGCCATGCTGTCGGTGATCGGCTTCATACCCGGATATGCAATCGCGCAGGTGCTGTACATCGTCGCGCATGACAAGGCAGGCGTGCCCATTCACATGACGGTGGCGCGAGTCTTGCTGGTCTTTGTCCTGACGGTGGCGACTTGCGGCATCTCGGGCGCGATTGCGATGCAAAAGCTTCGGGTAGCCGACCCGGCTGAAATTTTCTGAGAAGCCTTGTGCCGACACTGCCCATCATTTCCGTCAAGCGCCTGAATCACTACTTCGGCCAGGGAAGGCTGCGCAAACAGACTCTTTTCGATATATCGGCCGATATTTTCCCCGGCGAGGTGGTGTTGCTGACTGGGCCATCCGGTTCGGGCAAGACCACCCTATTGACGCTGATCGGCGCGCTGCGTGCCGTAAACGAGGGCAGCGTGCGTACGCTGGATTGTGAACTCCGGAACGCGGACTTGACGACGATGGTGCAGGTCAGAAGGTCGATCGGGTTTATTTTTCAAGCCCACAACCTTCTGGACTCTCTCACCGCTCGCCAGAACGTTCAACTGTCGCTCGGCCTTGAGGATGGAATTTCGCCGGGAGAGGCGCGAAAACGATGTGCGGAGATGCTGGCCGCCGTCGGCCTCGGCGAGCGCATTGACTACATGCCACGTCAGCTCTCCGGAGGCCAGAAGCAAAGAGTCGCCATTGCGCGAGCGCTGGTTCGCAAGCCCAAAGTCATCCTTGCCGACGAGCCTACGGCGGCGCTGGACAAGCAGACAGGACGGGAGGTCGTGAACCTGCTGCAAAGCCTGGCCAAGCGTCAACAGTGCTCGATTCTTCTGGTGACCCATGACAATCGCATCCTCGATATCGCCGACCGCATCCTGACCCTGGAAGATGGACGTCTTTTGTCCTACGCCTCGAGCCTGCTGGCTACGACCGGGCATTTACTGACCGCGTTTGCGCAGCTGCAAGAAAGAGGGGAGCTGCAGCGGCAAGTCGAAGCGCTCACGGACGAGCAGTTTGTAGGACTGCTGGAGCGGGCATCCTCCGAGTTCTCGCTGTTTTTGCAGACCCTCGACCAGGCGAATCGGAAAGCCACGGCATCGCTCCTCGATGAGATCCTGAAGGCGCTGGCCATAAAAATCCGCATACTCATCGGGGCCGACCGCACCACGGTGTATCTGGTGGATGAAGCCAGGGGCCAACTCAGGTCGCAATTCGCCCAGCACGACGGCGCCGACCCATTGGAGATCACGATTCCAATCGAGCGCGGAATTGCCGGACGGGTGGCCCGCACCGGGGAAACGCTCAACATCAGCGACCCCTATCATCATCCTGACTTCTTTTCCGCGATCGATCAGCAAACCGGATATCGAACCACCAGCATCCTGTGTGCGCCGATTTACGACAAGGAGGGCCAGGTCTTCGCCGTGGTCCAGTTATTGAACAAGCTGAACGCACCCGCATTTACCACGACGGATGAGAGCCGCCTGCGCGAGTTTGCGCGTGGTTTGGCGGTCCTGCTGGAAAGCTGCAAACAGCTGACGGCGGCCGAATCCTCCGGACAGAGTAGTGCGTCGCCGGCGGAGGTGGCGCGCACCACCCGTTAGTTCGAGGGACATACGGTCCTCCGGTGTTCCGCAAAAACTCGGCGTACGCGATGCGGCAGGGTCTGGCCGGACGCGGCACAGGAATCATTGTCGGTTCATTCCCTTGCACCAAATTGCCGTGCCTTGCTATAGAATGCCGTCAAAGCAAACGGGGGCGTGGATATGTCCAATTTCCTGGAGGCGGGCTTAGCTCATGTCCTGAGCTGGGCGTTCGTGATTGGCATGGCTGGCTGCGCTCTTTTGGTCATTCCGATCGCGGCCTATCAACTGTTCAGCGTGCTGTTCGAGAAGGATCGCCCGGACGAAATAAACCCTGCCCCGAACCCTCATTAGGCCTGCGGCACGGTTGCCGCACGTTCGTACTGGCGATTGGATTGCCAGAAAGACGAGGGTGGGCCAACCAAGCCACCTCGACCTCCAGCAAAAGAGCCAAGCGCCCGGGGCGAGTTTTCCTCTTTTTTCCAGAAAAAACGAAGGAATTCACAGCTTCTCCACAGTCCAATCAGGGCTAAATTGCTCATTGGATTCAAGAAGGGGACACCAGTGGAAGGAAAGCGCAAGATTCTGGCGGCGGCCGCGCTCTGGGGTGGATGCGCCTGGTTCGTAAGCCTGGATGTGGATTTCCTGGTGACGCATCTCCACCATGCTCCGCATTGGCTGCTGCAAGGTTTTCGCGCCCTCTTCATGGGCATCAGCGTGGCCATCGGGTACGTGATCTATCGGAAGTATCTGCTCGAAATGCAGACTCGTAGCGAGAAGTATGCCGAGATCCGGGCGCAGATCCGCCGGCTCCTTGCCGATCTGCTCACTGTTTCTGATGACGATTTGATCCACCAACTGCAGCGCACGATCCAGCGTATCGAGCAACTGCTCAAACGCCACGATCCAGAGGCGGAGCGCCGCGGCGGAGAAGCGAAAAAGGCCAAGGTTGCATGAACCCAGGTCAATATCAGGGGAGTGAAAAGTCAGAGGCGCAAAAGCCAAGACAAGATCGACCATTGAGCCCGAGCCTCTAACCCTACCCGGAGGTTCAGAAGATGAGAGACGCGGTTCGATGCCCCTATTGTGTTTCAGACCCTGAGTCTTCCGCGATGGTCGCTCACGTGGATGGCAGATACATTTGTGGCAAGTGCGGTCATACAGCATATCCGGACGATGCCGCGTATCTATGTCGCTGCCCGAAATGCCAGGAGTCAGCGGTCAATCAAATGGCCAGTTGAGCAGAACCCGAGGATTATGCCAGACCGCCTTCGCGGGCAAGTTTTAACGCTTCGATGGCGGCGCCTCGGGCGCCAGCGGTGTCTCCGTTCGGCATTACGTAAATTGGAATGCCGGCCTGTTCTTCGCGCTGCACCGGCATTGCGGCGCGGATCTGTTCGATAAACCAATCCTGAAACGGCTTGCCGGTTTCGAGTGCGCCGCCGCCCACGATGAACGCATCGGGGTCGAAAGTATTCACCATTTCGTCGAAGAAGAGGCCCAGGGCGTGGGCCTGCACGCGGAAGACCTCCTTGCACAGGGGATCGCCTTTCTCCGCCAGACCGCGCACCAGTTTGGCGGCCTGGTGGAGATCGATTTTGCTCAGATCGTGACCCGGATAGCGCGGCAGAAAATAGGGCAGGATATTTTTTTCGATGGCGGTCAGCGAGCACAGCGATTCCAGGTCGCCGGTGCGTCCGCAATTACATTCCGGCTTGATTCCGCTGGTTCCGGCGATGCTTTGGTAAGGAATCAGCACGTGGCCCAGTTCTCCGCCGAATCCGTTCTTGCCCTTCACCACATTGCCCTCAAGGATGACGCCGCCGCCGTTGCCCGTACCGATGACGCTTGAAATGGATGTGTCGCGACTATTGGAGCCGAAGATGGCATAGTGGCCCCAGAGGGCTGCGGCGTTGGCATCGTTCAAATAGGAGACCGGTTTACCGAGCTTGCGCGCGAGGCCCTCGCGAATATCGAATCCGGCCCAGTTGGCGTGGACAAAGTTTGTGGAACCCCGGGCGCTGAGCTGGCCCGCGGCACTGGCCGGGCCCGGAGTGTCGAGGCCGACGGCGACCACGTCGTCCAGAAGAATACCGACTTTTTCCGTGGCAATCGTTAGACCGTCTGCGATCTGCTGCAGACAAACTTCGGGCCCCTGCTTCGCCAACGCGGGATGCTCAAACAGGCCCTCAATGAGGAACTTCTCCTGCTGATTGAGCAACGTATAATTGATGGCAGTTCCGCCTAGATCCACTCCGGCCGCGACTTGCACAATTCTCTCCTCGGGCCTCTTACGCCGGCTCCGCCACAGCTTAACAGAATTGGATGCAGGGTCCGGGCGGGGACACCAGTTGCCGCTGGTTGCCCGTTTGCCCGGTTCATGACTTCGTGGAACTGCTTACACGGGGAATGTGTCAATAACAGTGGAATGGACGGACCCGGAAACCTGGCAGGCTTCTCAGCCGTGCCTGCGCCTGACCCGGCTGATGAACATGCCCCCGAGGCCAAAGCCGATCGCCGCCCCCAGCAACGCGGCAACAAACATGACGGCGGGCGAGGAGCTGCCGTTGCCGTGGGCCAAGAGGAAGGCCGTATAGGCCATGGCCAGAGTCCAGAAAGACAGCCGCAGGTACATGACGACTCACCTCTGCAGAGATTGTGGCATGAATTCACCCGGGAACCGAGGAAAATCTTGGCTACTGTCCTCCCACTTGGTTCGCCATTAAGATCTACCCATAATGGATAGCGTTCAACGATTTTCGCCCCCGACCGGGCTCACTTGTTAAGACGAACTGGTTGAGGATTCCTTTTCTGCTGCGGCCGGGATTTTGCCGGCGTGCTACTCCGATCAGCAAGTGGCGCCCGGGACCGAACCGCTGGCGCGATGGCTGACACGCCGCTTTCGCGGTCAGACAGTGCCAGCAACTGCTTCATGATTGCTGCTTTTTCCCATTTTTCTGCCCTCTTCGGCCCACCCCCGTGTGACTTCGCCAAAATAGCGAACATGGCCACGGCAATCACAACTCCGATGATTACGATGCTAACCATCCAGGCTGATTTCCTCCGCTGTGCCCAGCGTCATTTCCAAACCTTCTCTACGACTCGGGTGGCGATCACAGCCATCACAGCACATGTGAAACCTACAATAATTTCCGGCTTGTGATCTTCCAGCCATCGTCCCACGCCCACTCTGCGGGGATAGCGCAGGTAAACAATGCTGTGCGAACTCACGAAGTAGTACACGACCACGGCGGCCAGAAGAAGGCCGGTGGCGAGAGGACGTAACTCAGCCAGGGAAAGACGCTTGGCAGGATGGGGGACAAACATCCAAACCGCAACGGCGAGGAGCCACAAACCCGCAAATATCCACGCTGCCAGCGAGCGCACGACAGATTTCAGCCTGAGCTTTCTCCGCTTAAAAATGGCTGCTACGTTCACATATTTCGACCATGCCGCCAATTGGTCGCCAAGTTCATAGATGTGTATCTGGGTTACGGAGGGCGTGAGTTCGAGGGTTTGATGCTTTCCGGGCGAGGAGATATCCATCACGAAATGAGTCGTGCGCCCTCGAAGCTCTTTCAAATCATCCAGCGTGTCGCATTTCGACTTGCCGGCTACGAAGCTCGCCTGACAGCCAGGGTCCGAATCGGTCAGAATCTGCAAAATCTCAGTTACGTCGTCGAGATAGAGCTTCGCTGGGGGCAGGGTGCTGGGTATGGAATGCGGTAAAGGTTTTATCGCCAAATCAACTTTTCCCTGCCTTCCTGCTTGCGGGGCGTTGTGCTCCCGCGGGTCGTGAAAGGACCGCCGGGATACGCACTAGCCGGCAGCTCCTCCATCCCGGCCGCTGGCCCTCGCGCTCTCCTTCCGGGCATAGACGATGTGGTGTAGTTCAGAGAGCGTAGTTAATGCGTCTCTAAGCGCAATGCGTTCCGCCGTCATCCTCCCGGTTTCGTTTTGGTCTTTCATCAAAGCGTCGAGCCGGCTGTGAATTGCGTCTCTCGCATGTTCGATGCGCTGTCGCAACTTCACTCGGCTCGGCTCGAACAACGCGACATCAAAAAGTTCGCGCCAGTCCCCCGTATCGTTTGTGGCCACGATCTGCCTCCTCAACAGGAGCGGCGCTATCTGGTGAATCTAGGTCCAGTTGTCAAATGGGTTGTGCGCTTTCACGGCCACGGACCAGCGGACGGCACTACCTTTCCCGGTTAGAGATCGGGCCTCCGATCCTGTGGTGATGATGGTGAAGGCGGAAATAAGGCTGCCAATGGCCGTCAGTAGACGAAGCATGTCTGATCTCCGGGGAAGGGCGTTAGAGAATCTTAATGATCGCGTTCAAACTGAGCAAAGCACCAAGGTCTTCTGCAGGGGGTGGCCAGGAGGACGGCTCTGGACGGGAAATTCATGGTTACTGCCTGTCGGGAGCCTGTCGTGCGTAGAGCCCGATAAGTCCTGTAAACAGGCGCGGTTGAGCCGGTAATCGCCGAATGCGCCCACCTTCCGCAGCGGCGTGGTCATTTCCTGATTTCGATCAAGAGCAATTCAAGACTTTGTTTGCCGACATTTCGCAGCAGATAGGGTTCGCGTCTCGGAATCAATATCACGGATCTCTTTCTTACGTCGAAGGCGACCGGGGGTGACTTTTTCTGGTTCAGAAGTTGGCCGCTGCCCATGCCAACAATCAGGACTTCGAGACCCTCGATTGGCGGATTCAATGGCGCACCGGGCGCCAGTATGTACCGGGTGACGAACAGGCCGCCGGCCGTATCGGTTGCCGCAATTTTGTCCCCTTTAAGCCGCCTGATTCCGGACATCCAGTTGCACGACTCCACACCCGAAGCAGTTACCCTGCACGAGCCAGTGGATGTCGGCAGGACTTGAGCCGTCGCGGTGAGCTCGCCGAGGAGAACAAACAGCCAGAATACGTGCACCCGGTGCATGACATCACCTGAGCCGTTGCTCAGAGAGCTAGTGCGGAATCTTGTGGGTTGGACGCGGGAGATATCTCCAAGATGATTAGTGCAGCGCCGTCGTTTCGACGGCTGTCTCGCGGACACTGATTGCCCTTGGTATGCGGACGCGA
Source organism: Terriglobales bacterium (assembly GCA_050745885.1). Classification (GTDB taxonomy): domain Bacteria; phylum Acidobacteriota; class Terriglobia; order Terriglobales; family Acidobacteriaceae; genus JAIQFF01. Next base: position 21,019 of record JBOGLD010000210.1, on the reverse strand, counting down.
GGCCCCCACGACAGCCGCCGGGCCGGCTTGAGCCAAGTGGAAGGAACGGCGGCGCTACCTAACTTCAGAGCTTTTTGACGCTAACCACGTGAATGGAATCGCCGGTTACGTGTCCGGTAACGGCCACGTGGTCGCCAGCGTAATCCTTGAGTGCATCTTGATTTTCGACGGTAAGGACTTTGTCGGCGCCGTCGGTCACCAGGACCTCCGAAGCTCCGGCCGCCAGGCACTTCTTGGTGCAAGCGGCTGCGCTGGCATTGGCGCCCTTGGCTCCGCACTTGGAATCACTGACCCAGCCATTCACGGTCTGGGCTTTGCCCATGTCATCGGCTGAAACTACGGCCACCAGCAGAAACATAAGGGAAAGGGCGAAACAGATTACTAGCAGTTTCTTCATGGCTGAATTCCTCGAGTTTTTGGCGGCCGGTAGCCGCAAATTGCAGCAACGCCCGCTGCGAGCGTTCTGGTGCTACTTGGATTGACGTAGCGAGGTGGCAGTTGGTTACTCATCAATTTTTCCCAACTGAAAGGTGAAGTAATGTTATCACACAGATGGCCGGGGCGTCTGACTGGCCTTTACCCGCTCTGGCGAGGCGAGCATGATCTTGTCTATCCCTTCTCGTCTTCTACCGAGACGAAAATAGCGGAGGGTTGCTCCGCAGGACAGATGAGGACATCTGTCCCTGCGTGGTACTGGGTGGTGACCACCAGCGTGTCGTCCGGTGCAGGCGGCTGAGCGTCTACTTCTGGGCTGCGTTGGTTGCGGGTATCGGGAGCGGCGGAGGGGCGGGAGCTACGTAGACGACTTCACCCGGGCGGGCGTAGTGCAACTGTTCGCGAGCTTCCTTTTCAATGGTCTTGGGATCGGTCTGGAGGGCGTTGATCTGGTCGGTGTAGCGGTTATTTTCCTTCTGCAATTCGCCGATTTCGTGGCTCAAGGTCTGGTACTCGGCGCGCTTTTGCCGGTAAACCACCATGCCATTGGCCCCAAACATCACATGGAGGAACAGCCAGGCGGTGAACACGGCGACGCCCAGGGTGGCCAGACGGCGTCGAGAGCTGTACAGCCAGGTAGACGCTGGGCGCAGCTTCTCCTTCAGGCGCTCACCCAGGACTTCGGCCTGAGGGGCGCGATCCACCAGCGCGCTCAGTCCGTGGCGGGCCCGTCGCACAATCCGAATTCTCGGGGGCTGCATTATTCGAAGATCCATTGCCTGGCGGCTGCGCTCAGCTTCTCCAACTCTTCCCTGCTCCGGGCCTCGGAATAAACCCGAACCACCGGTTCCGTGCCCGATAAACGGTAGCAAACCCAGGAACCGTCCGCGAACAGCAGCTTGAGGCCGTCCGTGCGTACCGCCTCGGTGACCCTCCGGCCCATGAGATCGCCGGGCTCTCCGCGTAACTTTACAGTGAACTTCTCCTTCACCTCCGGCGTCAAGTGGAAGTTTTCGCGGAGACTGTAAAAGGAACCAACTTCGACAAACAGCTCCTGCAACTGCTGGCCCAGTGATTTGCCGCGGCGCGCCACCATTTCGCAGCAGAGCAAGCCGGCGAGGATGCCGTCTTTTTCGGGGACATGGTGGCGGATCGAGAGTCCCGCGCTTTCCTCGCCACCAATGGCGATCTTGTCCTGCTTGATCAGTTCGCCGATGTATTTGAATCCTACCGGGGTCTCATGCAGTTCGATGCCGTGATGTTTGGCGACGGCATTGATCAGGTTGGTGGTGGCGACCGATTTGGCCACGCCGTTTTTCCAGCCGCGGCTCTCCACCAGGTAGTCGAACAGCAGGGCGACGATGTAGTTGGGAGTAAAGAACGTGCCATCCGCGTCCAGGATCCCGAAGCGGTCGGCATCGCCGTCGGTGGCAATCCCGATGTGCGCTTTGGTGGCTCGCATTTGTTCGCGGCAGGCTTCGAGCAGGTGGTCATCGGGCTCAGGAGCGTGACCGCCAAAGAGCACATCGCGACAATCGTGGACGGTGGCGACGTCCACGCCAGCCTCGCGCAACAGGGAGTCGGAGTATCCCCGCGCGGCGCCCCAGAACGGATCGAAGACAACGCGCAGATTGGCTTTTCGGATGGCTTCAAAATCTATGATCTCGCGCAGGCGGGCCAGGTAGGAGCTGCGGGGTTCGAGCGCTTGAGGACTTTCGGATTTCGACGGTGGCTTGGGCCGTTCGGGGGCGGCGTCGCTGGCGCCGATTTCGGCTTCGATTCGTTTCGTCACCTCGGGCAGGGCGGGAGCGCCGTCCGGGGTAGAGAATTTGATGCCGTTGTATTCCGGGGGATTGTGGGAGGCGGTGAAATTGAGGGCGCCATCAGCTTTTTCGCGAATCACAGCATAGGAGATTGTCGGAGTGGGGGCAGGATCCGCAATCAGAAGGGGCGTGATGCCATGGGCAGTGAGAATGTCGTCGGCCATGGCGCAGAAGGTCTCGCCCAGAAAGCGAGGATCGCGGCCAACGATCACTCGCGCGCCGGATGGTTTTTGGGAAACCACGTAGCGCGCGATGCCGGTGACCGCACGGCGCACGTTGGCGAAGGTAAATTCATCGGCCATGACCGCGCGCCATCCCGAAGTTCCGAAGTGGATTTGTGTTGCCATGTTAATCTCCCGATTCGTCACGGGTGGTACCCTTTCAGCCGTAAACTGAAGGCTGATTCTATATGACAGACAAGATACTCGTCCTCACCACTGCGGGTTCGAAAGACGAAGCCCGCAAGATCGGGCGGGCCCTGGTGGAGCGTGTGCTGGCGGCCTGCGTGAATATTGTGCCCCAGGTGGAGTCCATTTACCGTTGGGAAGGAGAGATTGAAGAGGCTGAGGAGTGGCTGCTCATCGTCAAGACGACGCGCGGCGCCTTTGAACGGGTGCGGGACGCGATTACCGACCTACATTCTTACGATCTGCCAGAGTGTATTTCTGTTTCGATCGACGAGGGCAACTTGGAGTATCTCAGCTGGATTGGGCAATCGGTGGATTAGGAACTGCGTCAGCGCGAACACATCGCAACCTTGTCGATTAGTATGGGAGATGGAGGCATGGTCCCGGTATGTTTACCTCGCAGCCGATCGGATTTGTAAGCAGTCCGTACCAGAACACCCGCGAAATCCCCAAGGGTATAGGCGTTAAGCACGAGGCCGAGGGTGTGCTCAAGATCCTGCCCGAGTTTGAGCCGGGACTTACCGACATCGAGGGCTTCTCGCATCTGTTCGTCATCTGGGAGTTCGATCGCTCCCCCAGAGTCGCACTACGGGGGGACGATTTGCTGGCCTCACCGCCCTCCGACAATCGGCAGCACGGCGTGTTTGCGACCCGATCTCCGCGACGTCCGAACCCGATTGGGCTGACCGCGGTCGAGTTGCAGCGCCGCGAAGGCATCGAGCTGCATGTTCGAGGCGTCGATATGCTGGATGGGACACCGATTCTCGATATCAAGCCCTACATGTCCAGCATCCCATCCGAAAGGCTGCGCCGTGGGTGGCTGGCCGAGGCTGAGGCGCGACGGAAATGAAGGTGCTGCCCTTATTGCGGTAGGGTGCATCGGGCGATGATGAGAGTGATGTCGTCATACTGCTCGCCGGGGCTGAACTGGCGAACCTCATCGACGATCGCCGCCAGCAAGTCGGGCGCGGACAATTCACGATGGCGGCGCAGGGCGTCGGTCAAGCGCTGTTCTCCAAATTCTTCTCCGGCTGCGTTGAACGATTCCGTTACTCCGTCGGTATAGAGGGCGAGTGAATCCCCGCAAACCAGGTGGCATTCTCCGACGGAGCACTCCCACTCCTTGAAGAGTCCCAGAACCGTGCAGTTGGAGTCCAACCGTTCGAGGGTGTGATCGGCGCGGAGCAGCAGACCTGCGAGATGTCCGCAGTTGGCATAGCGGAGGCGCTGCGCCTGGTCGTCATATTCGGCAAAGAAGAGCGTGGCGTAGGAGCTGTCGGCCGTGTTGTCATAGAACAATCGGTTGACCGACCGCAACAGCTGTTGTGGGTCGTCCAAGGCAATGATGCGCTGGCTGCGCAGATTCGCCTGCAGGTTCGCCATCAGGAGAGCACCTGCGATTCCCTTTCCGGAAATGTCGCCCAGCACCAGCCCCATCCGATCCGGACCCAGACCGAGGAAGTCGTAGTAATCGCCGCCGACCTGGCGAGCCTGAATGCACACACCCGCATAGTCGAGGGTTCTCAGGGGCGGAAAGGTCTGGGGGAAAAGTCTCGCCTGCACCTGTTTGGCAATTTCCAGTTCGTGCGCGGCGCGGCGTTCAGATTCCAGCCTGGCCGCCGCAACGCGTCGTTGTGCCTCTACCGCCTGGGTCATTTCGTCGAAGCTCACCAGAGCGAAGGAATTCTTATCGATATCCTCGAAGCGGGTGAACACGCCGCCCCAAATTGGTGTCTGCTTGCCCAGCTGCAGGGAGGAAGCACCTGCAGGCCCGTCCACTGCCTGCTGTTGGTACTTGACGCGCCTCAGCTTGGGGACATGATGGAAGCGAACTCCGCGTCGTCTCCACTGGCTGTACGTGGCTACGACATCTTCAGCCACAAACGCAACCGGAGTGGGTTGGCCAATCAGCTTGTACTCATCCGAGTCGGGTTCAGGCGCGATCAGGGTAAGGACGGCGGTGCCGTGCGGAGGCGCAACCCCTACCCAGCGCTGTCCGGACTGCAGGCGTACGTCGAAAGCCAGGTTGAATCCAAGCTGATCCAAGAAGAACCTCAGGCTTCGGTCCTGGTCGCGGACGAAGACGTTGACCGCGTAAACCCCAAGGTAGGAGTTGTCACGATCCGTGGGTAGCTCGGCCATGGCGGCTATTATAAGACTTCGAATCTTTGGCGGTCCCTGAAGTCGCCATGAGTAAAATGTCTGGACATACGAACCGGCTGGGACCAACCGGCATCCAAACAACTGCGCGGACCATGAGCATCAGGCAAAGCGCGAAAGGGCAGCTTCTGGCGACAGCCCGATCTATCCCGGCGACCGGAGGTTCGAAGCTGCCATCGAAGCCACTGAACTTGCCACGCCTGCCGGAACTTGACGCCCTGCGCGGGTTAATGCTGGTGGGAATGACGCTTACGCATCTGCCCACCGCCGCGAGTCACTATGTGAATCAACTCTTCGGCTTCGTTTCCTGGGCGGAGGGGTTTGTGCTGCTATCGGCGCTGCTTGCCGGGCGTGTGTATGGCGCTCTGCTGCGCCAGAGGTCCCTGGGGGTGGTGCTCAAGCGGCTATGGCTTCGCGGCGCGAAGTTGTATGGCTATCACGTCGTTCTTCTCACGGTGGCGTTTACATTGGTGGCGGCCGCGGCGGTGCATACCCAGAAGCCGGCGCTCCAGGGACTCCTGGATTTCTACCTGGCGCATCGCGCCTTGGCGATTATCAGCTCTCTGCTGCTTTTGTACTGCCCGCCCCTGCTGGATATTCTGCCCATGTACATTGTTTTTCTGTTTCTTACCCCGTTGTTTCTCGGCATAGGGCGTCGCTGGGGGTGGAAATATATCCTCGCGCCCTCGGCGCTGTTGTGGTTGGCGGCGCAGATGGGCGCACGGGAGCGGGTACACAGTTTTCTTGTGGCGCACGCCGGCTTCCCGATTCCGATCCAACACCTGGGTGCTTTTAACCTGTTCGCGTGGCAATTTCTTTGGGTATTCGGGTTGTGGGTGGGCGCGGGCGGAGCCACCCGCCTGCTGGATTGGTTCGGGTCGCGATGGACAATTGCTTTCTCCCTGCTTGTGGCCACGATGTTCCTGGTCCTGCGCTATCAGCTGATACCGTATTTCGTGACTCATCCCGTCGATCAGGGAAACGCGTGGGTGCTTTTCGACAAATGGCAGCTCGGGGTGTTGCGATTGCTGAACTTCGCGGTGCTTGGAGTCCTGTATACCGCTCTCCGGCCATATATGGCGAGAAGGCTCGTGTGGGGGCCGCTAGTGCTGCTCGGCAAGTCTTCACTTGAGGTCTTCTGCGCTTCCCTGCTGTTCTGTTTTGCGGCGTTGGCACTGGTCGGTGACGGCGCCGGGGCCTCCGTGTTCTCTCAGGCGGCCATCTTGACAGGCTCCCTTTCGGGGCTGTATGCGGTCGCCTATCTGCGAGCGCGGCTTAAGCGTCAAAAATCACCGGCACCATCGATTGTCGGGGTTCGATCGACTCTTTAGGACACCGATTTTCCCCACCCAAGCCGGTATCCCTATGGTTTTCTCGCGCTGAGATTGAGCCGCCAATAGTCGAGGAGAAATGGGGGATCGTCTTTTGCAGCCAGATCGGCAAGTTGCGAAAGGTATTGATCCTGCAAGTCGGGGTGGGGCAGGCGGTCGAGGTGGGTCCGCACGATGACCGTTCGGACGAATTCCACATAGTGCCGGCGATCTTCCATGGCTGCCGGAGCTGACTCCAGGCCGGTCTGGATCTCAATGAAGCCGGCTCGACCCAGCGTATCGGCAGCGCCTTCCGCATCATGAAAGAGCCATGGAGACGGGAAGCTTTGCAGGAACGGCGCATACCGAGGGGAGGCGGCGAGCGCGGCCATCCGTTCTCGCAAGCGGGCTATGTTGGGGCCACCGCCACACTGTGCTTGTAACCAGCCGCCGGGGCGGAGTGCCCGGTAGAGACCGCGGAAAAGCGGGTCGTGTTCCGTGACCCAATGGAAAGCCGCGGTGCTGACGATCCCGTCGAATGCGCTCTCAAACGGGAGGTCCCGCAGATCGGCAGCGACCAAGGTGGCTCGTTCACCGAATTGCGGACGCAGGTGTTCGCGGGCGGAGCGCAGCATGTTTTGCGAAACGTCGAGCGCGACCACGCGTCCGTTGGGCAGCGCCTGCAGCAACTCGGCAGTCAGACGGCCGGTGCCGCAACCGGCATCGAGCAGGAATTCGTCGCCGCGCAAGTGCAAGCGGGCCAGAACCTTTTTTCCCCAGCTGACCTGTGGCCCGGACAGACGATGGTATTCGGAGGAGTTCCACTCGCGGGATGATCTGGCAGGGGACTGGGTCACAGGATCCTAGCTTTCACCGCTTCAAATTGCGGCCAGGGCCTGGTCGAGATCGGCCATGATGTCTTCCACGTTTTCAATTCCTACCGAGATGCGCACCAGGCCGTCGGTAATTCCGATTTCACGTCTTCCCTTTTTGCCCAAGGCGGCGTGGGTCATGGTGGCAGGATGCGAAATCAGGGTCTCGACTCCGCCCAGGGACTCGGCCAGCGAGCATACCCGCACTTTCTTGAGCATTTTTTTCGCGTTGGAGAGCGATCCGGTTTCGAATGTGATCATCGAGCCGAAGCCGCTCATCTGGCGTTGGGCCAGCTTGTGTTGCGGGTGTTGGCGGAGGCCGGGATAGAAAACCCTTTTTACCTTTCTGTGCCGGGCCAGGAACTCGGCGATGACGCGGCCGTTGCGATCGTGCTGTTCCATGCGGGTTGCCAGGGTTTTCACCCCGCGGAGAACCAGCCAGCATTCGAAGGGGGAAAGAATTGCTCCAGCGGCTTTCTGCACGAAAGCCAGCTTGTCAGTCTGCTCCTGGGTCGTGCAAACAACCACGCCGCCCAGGCCATCGCTGTGTCCATTGAGGAATTTTGTGGTGGAATGAACCACCATGTCGGCTCCCAGGGCAATGGGTTGCTGGAAATATGGCGACATGAAAGTGTTGTCCACGACCAGTTGGACTTTCTTGCTGCGGCATATCCGGCTGATGGCTCGGATATCGCTGAGCGACATGAGGGGATTGGTGGGCGTTTCCACGTAGACCAAGCGGGTGTTCTTCCGGATGGCGCGTTCTACGTTTCCCTGGTCCGTAGTATCGACGTAAGAAAATTCCATGCCGAAGTTTGCCAGGACCTGGTTGAAAAGCCGAGGCACGCCGCCGTAGAGATCGTTGCCGCAGACGACGTGATCGCCGGACCTGTACATGGTACAGATGGCGTTGATCGCAGCCATGCCACTGGCAAAGACGCGGGCACCCAGACCGCCTTCAAGGGCGGCCAGATTTTCTTCCAGTCGAGTGCGGGTAGGGTTGGAAACACGGGCGTATTCGTACCCCTTGTTCTTGCCCAGTTCCTGCTGCACATAGGTGGAAGTGGGGTAGATGGGAACTGTTACCGCGCCGGTTTCCGGGTCGGGTTCCTGACCGGTGTGAATGGCGCGCGTGGCGAAACCCGGTTGCTTGTTTTTCATGCGAGGCTTTCAGCGGTCAGCTGTCAGTTTTGATTTATCAGTTCTTGATTTATCAGTTCTTGATTTATCACTTCTTGATTCGCCAGTTTTTGATTTGTCGCTCTGATTTACCAGTTTTCAGTTTTCAGTTCTTGGTTCTCAGAGGAACTTGCCGAGAGCTGACGGCTGAACGCTGTTAGCTGCCTTATCAGATTCCGCCGGCAAAAATCTTTTTCGACAGATAGCGTTCGGCTGAATCCGGAATCATGGTGACGACCCGTTTTCCCGGGCCCAGCCAGGCGGCCACACGCATCGCTGCGACAACATTGGCTCCGCCGCTCGAGCCGGACAGCACACCTTCGCGGGCGGCGAGTTCCTTCACCATGGCGAACGCATCGGCATCGGTGACCATCAGCACTTCGTCGCATACCGAGCGGTCAAAATTTCCCGGGATGAAGCTGGCCCCGATGCCTTCTACCTTGTGCGGACCGGGCTTGCCCCCGCCCAGAATCGAGCCTTGCGTCTCCACCGCATAGGCCAGCACATTAGGCAGGCGTTCCTTCATGAAGCGGGCCACGCCGGTAAAGGTGCCGGCCGTTCCGGCGCCGATGACCAAAGCGTCAACCTGGCCTTCCATCTGCTCGAAAATTTCCGGAGCGGTTGTTTCGTAATGATAGGCAGGATTGGCGGGATTTTCGAACTGGCCGGCCATGAATGCGCCGTCGTGGCCGGAGGCGAATTCGTTGGCCCGGCGAATGGCGCCCGGCATACCCTCGGCGTCCGGAGTGCGCGTTACCTGGGCCCCCAGGGCGCGCATGATGGTCACCTTTTCTTCGGAAAAACGCTCGGGCACAAACAGGACCACGTGGTAACCGCGCTGGACCCCGATCAGGGCCAGACCGATGCCGGTGTTGCCGGCAGTGGCTTCGACAATCGTGCCTCCGGGTTTGAGCTGTCCATCGGCCTCGGCGCGCAGAATAATTCCGCTGGCGGCACGATCTTTGACGCTTCCGCCAGGATTGAGATACTCGAGCTTGGCGAAGACACCCGCGGCATCAGCGGGAACCAGCTTCTTCAATTGCAGAATGGGAGTATCGCCGACGAGCTGGGAAATGTCGTCGGTGACTCGCAGGTGCTTGCCTTCGCCGATTTTTGTCTGCACTCTACAGGGTACGGAACCGCAAGCAGAGCGTCAATGGACTAGACCCTGACTTGGGGACAGGTCTTACCACAATGAAACCCTCTTCATCGGGAGGCACAGGGGGGTGTGATCGAAAGATCAGTTCCCGGTTTCCAGTTCCCCGTTCTCAGGTCCTGGTTCTCAGTTTCCGCCGCCGGCGGCTTCCTCCTGGCCGGCATAGTACCCGCTTCGGGTTCTCACCGTGAGCTTGCTGTAGCCATGGGCGTGGGCTTCAACCCGGATGGTGCGATATCCACCGAGGGTCTTGGGGGTAGTAGGCTTGTAACCGATGGTGTACTGACTGCGGATGTCACGGGCTACCGCGCTGCTGATGGCGTCCACTTCGTCCAGGGTGCGCGGGAAGAATGCGATCCCTCCGGTTCGCTCGGAAATCGTCTGCAGGGCGCGCTTGGCCCGCCGTTGCCTTTCTTCGCCTAGCAGACCGATGGCGTACACCGTGGGTCCATTTTCCTCCTGCAACCTTCGCACCGCCTGCTCCAGAGATTCGCGGCTGGCGTCATCTTCGCCGTCGGTCACAACGAACAGGATTTTCTTCTGCAGTTTGCCATGCTTTTTCAACTCGTCGGCCGAGGCCACAATGGCATCGTAAAGAGCGGTCCCGCCACGGGTCTCGTATCGTTCCAGCGCGGCCTGCAGCAGGCTAATCTTGCTGGTAAATGGTTGATCGAGAAAATACTCGTCGCTGAAGTTGACGACGAAGACTTCATCCTGCGGGTTGCTGGCGCGCACCAGATTCAGGGCAGCCTTGTTTACCTTGGCGCGCTTTTCCCGCATCGAACCGGAGTTGTCGATCACGATGCCCAGGGAGATGGGAATGTCCTCGTGGCGAAATGACTTGATGACCTGGGGCTTGCCATCCTCGAAAACGGTAAAAGCGTTGCGGTCGAGGTTGGTGACCAGGCGCTGCTTGTCGTCGATGACGGTGGCGTGCAGCAGGACTTCCTGCACATCGGCATGGAAAACGAAGCCGCCGTTTTCGACGCCAGGTTCCTTGCCTGGGTGCGGTTCCTGGACCCCAGCCGGGGGCTGGGAACTACGGGGTGGGGCCTCAGACGGGTCCTGAGCTGTGGCTGCCAAGCTCAACAAAAACAAGAGGATGAGCCAGAGAGAAACACGGCTATTCCGTAGGTGCATAGTAACCCGTCTTGGCGTACACACGCAGTGGCGGCAAACCTTTAGGTGGCAGCAGCTTCACCTTTATTTTACGCCACTTGCCATCATGCGCTGGGTTCTTTGGACGGTATCCGAGCACATATTGGTTGCGTAGCTCGATCCCTATTTTTGTAGCGACGTCAGCCAAGTCGTTGGGGTTATCTATGGTAAAAGCCCGGCCTCCGGTAAGTTCAGTGAGGTCACTGAGCAAGGCGGGGCCCAATTGCTCCTCTGGAGTGGACATGTAGCGGTCGTAAATGCCGATGGCGTAAATCAACAGGTCCGCTTCCTTGACCACGGACTTGATCTCGCCTTCGGTGTAACGGCTGTGGTTGTCACCGCCGTCGGAAATGATCAGGAGGGCCTTCTTGGGATATTTGGCTTGCCTCATCTTGCTGACGCCGAGATAAATGGCGTCGAGCAGGGCGGTGCGGCCCTTGGGAATGGTGTACACCAGCTTGCCCTGGATATCTTCAATCGACTGGGTAAAGTCCGAAATCTCCTCCGGCTTGTCCGCGAACGTGATCATGAAGAACTCGTCCTGGGGATTCGCAGCCTTGAAAAACTCGATCACGGCCTCCCGGGCCCGCTCGATCTTGCTGCTCATGCTGCCGCTCATGTCGAAGATCACACCCAGAGAGACGGGTGCATCTTCGCTGGAAAAATGCCGGATTTCCTGCCGGTCCTTGCCTTCGAACAGGGTGAAATTCTCCTTGTCCAGTCCGGTGACGAGACGATTCATAGGGTCGGTAATGGTGACGGGCACTAACACCAGATCCACGTCCACCTTGAGCGGTTTGGTGTGAGTCCTCAAGGAAGGATCCACAATCTGTTTCTCGACGGCGGGAGGAGGCTGGATTCTGGGGCTGATGTGAACATCGTCCACTGGGCTCTGCCCCCGGACGGCGGGCACGGCGCAGAAGATCCCGGCTGTGATCAGGACGAGAAATAATGGCATTGAAACGGTACGAGCCTGCTGGCTAAGCAGCATAAGGGTTCTCAGGGTCCAGGGTAGGGCCAAGCGGGACGTGCGACCTTGGGTCGATGGGCGGGATGACCCGCGCCCATGAAGGCGGGCCATAATTACCTCATTGAGGGTGATACTACCATAGCTTCAAATCGAGTGGTCATAGTTCCGACATGTTTTCTCGCGCCTCTTGCGATGGCACGACGCTGCAAAGGTTTGCCTAGTGGTCTGGATCCGCTGCAGTTTCTCGCCCAAGTCCGGCTGGCAAAGATCTCAACCGCGCACCAGGAAGAAAGCTCTTGTACAATTTCATACTTACCTTCCGAGTTATGGCCCACATTGAGCCCTTTCGCGCGCTGCGTTATGACCCGACCCGGGTCTCGATTCCACAAGTCGTCACCCAGCCTTACGACAAGATCACCCCCGAGATGCAGCGCGGCTACTACGCTGCCAGTCCGCAAAACCTGGTGCGCATCATCCTGGGGGAAGAGCACGCCGGCGACCACAGCGGGGATAGCCGGTACACCCGTGCGGCACAATTCTTCGGGGACTGGCGCCGGCAGGGTATCTTTTTGCAGGACGCCCAGCCCTCGCTCTACCTTTATGTCCAGCACTTTACGGCGCCTGGCGGCACGGCGGAACTGCAGCGCCGCGGCATCATCGCGCTGGGCCGCATCGAGGACTACACAGGTGGGGTGATTTTCCGCCACGAGCAGACTCTGGCCAAGCCCAAAGCCGACCGTCTCGAACTATTACGGGCCACGCGGGCCCACTTTGGGCAACTTTTCATGTTGTACAGCGATCCCTCCGCCGAAATCGACGGCCTGCTGGCCCCAGGGGGACAGCCCGATCTTGAAACTCTGGACGAATACGGGGTGTCGCATCGGGTGTGGAAAATCTCCGACCCCGGCCTGGTAAATCTGGTGCGAAACAAGATGCGGGACAAGAAGCTGGTGATCGCCGACGGGCATCACCGCTACGAAACCGCCCTCCACTACCGCGACCAGCGCCGGGCGGCAGCGGGGCCGTCCGGAATGGTCCCACGGGAGCGCTCTTCCCTTCAAGATCCAGGCCAGTCGTCGGGCCCGGCGGTCGCTCCCTACGAACTGGTCATGATGACCCTGGTCAACATGGATAGCCCCGGCTTGGTGATCCTCCCCACCCACCGTGTGGTGCACGGTTTGCCCTCATTTTCTTCAGCCCGATTCCGGGAAGGGGCCGGCGCCTACTTCAGCGTGGAGGAAGTAGATGCTTCCGTGGACGCTGCCCGCGCCAAAGTCATTCTGCGCGAAGCCGGACGTATGGGCACCGCCCTGCTGGCCGTCACGGCCGATCGGGTCTTTCTTCTGGACCGGCCAAAACCGGTCCCGAGCGACTTCTTCTCGGGGTGGTCGCTGCGCCAACAAGCGCTCGACGTGGTGCAATTGCACAAGTGCTTGCTGGAAGGCGTGCTGGGGATTTCGGAAGAAGCGGTCCGCGAGCAAAGAACCGTTCGCTATATCCGCGACATCGGCGAAGCCATGGCCCAGGCGCGGAGCGGAGCGGCCGATGTAGCCTTCCTCATGAATCCGGCGCGCATGGAGCAGGTGCGCGATATTGCCTTCGCCGGCGAAGTCCTGCCTCAGAAGTCCACCGACTTTTATCCCAAGCTGCTTACCGGCTTGACCATCTATGCGCTGGAGTAGGCGACGAACGTGGCGTGTTGCCCCGGGTGCGGTCGTTTGCATTGCGGCTCTGCTAGCCTTTGCCCTGGCGTTGTCTGGCTCTACGGAAGAAAAGCGCTTATCGGTTTACTCTGCGGCCGCGAACTGCTCCCTTACCGTGATTGAAAGGAACGGCACGGACTACGTGGGGCTGGCGGAAATCCTTCAGCCTCTGGGGTCGGTCAACGCCCGGACGGATGGCCGAATCTGGAGGCTGGGTTACGACCGAGTGGAGAGCGAATTCACCCCCGGCAAGACTCGGGTTCGGGTGCTGGGGCAGGCCTTCGATCTTCCGGCGAAATTCATGCTGGAAAGCGGGCGCGGCCTGGTGCCGCTGAGTTCGCTGCCTACCCTCATGCAGCGGTTTCTGGGCGCTCCGGTAACTTTCCATGAAGGTTCGCGTCGATTGTTTATCGGAAATGTGGCAGTCCATTTTACTGCCCAGGTAAACAAAACCGATCCTCCCACCCTGGTGATGAACTTCACTTCCCCGGTGAATCCGATGATTGCCACGGAACCGGGGAAACTGCGCATGGTGTTTACCCGGGAGCCGCTGGTTGCTCCGGGGTCACAAAGGTTGACCTTCGACAGTCCGGCAATCCCCTCCGCCAGCTTTCAGGAGAACAACGGAGCGGCGGAGATCGTAGTCGACGGGCTGGCCCCGCTGTTCGCGACTTTCGGCAACGACGGCCGTACCATCACGATTTCCCCGGCGCCGAAGTCTGGGCCGCACCCTCAAATCGCCGCGGCGCCGCCCGCGATTCCTCCCGTCATTGCGATTCCGCAGGCCCCGCCGGGAGCGGCGGCGCCCGCATCCGTTCTCAGTTTGGTGCAATATTTCGTGGTCGTGGATGCCAGCCACGGAGGCGACGAACGAGGCGCGGCGCTCAGCGACCAACTGGCGGAAAAGGATGTCACGCTGGCTTTTGCCCTGCGCCTGCGAGAGCAGCTTCAGGCGCACGGACTCTCGACGCTTCTGTTGCGGGAGGGAGACACGACGCTCAGCCTGGACCAGCGGGCCAGCATGGCCAACGCGGCGCATCCGGCGATCTATCTTTGCCTGCACGCGGCGTCCCAGGGGACCGGGATCCGGCTCTACACTGCGTTGCTTCCCCTGGGCAGCGAAAACCGGGGTCCATTTCTGGATTGGGATACAGCCCAGTCCGGCTTTCGTGCCGCCAGCCAGACCGCCGAATCGAGTCTGGCGAGCGAACTGGGGAAAAGACAGATTGCGGTTCGTTCCCTGCTCGCGCCCCTGCGTCCTCTGAACAATATTACGGCTGCGGCGGTGGCCATCGAAATCGCACCCCCGGCAGGCAAGCTTGATGACCTGAATTCTCCCGCCTATCAGCAGCTGGTGGCGGAATCGGTCACGGCGGGAATCGAGGCGGTGCGCGACCAGTTGGGAGCGACCCGATGATCCCTCGCCATCTGATTATCGCGGTCGTGGCTATGCTGGCAGTAGCGTTCGGAATGAGCGTCTATGCCTGGCGGATGCGAGGCCGAGCCACCGACACGGAAACACCGATCCAGTACTCCCACCCGGTGGCAGCGCCCGTGCAGGGACCCACCGAGCAGGTAACTCTCTACGTCGCCTACGACGATCCCGGTGTGCTGCGGGCGCAGGCGGCCAGCATTCCACTGCCGGCGGGGCGCCAGGAACGAGCCCAGGAATTACTGCGGGCTCTGCTGGGGCTATATCTGGACAAGTCGTCCTCCCACCCGTTGGGCCCGGGCGCCGAGGTCCGCGACGTGTATCTGGTTGATCCCGGGCTGGCCGTGATCGACTTGAACGATGCCTTCGCTGACGGTCATCGCTCCGGAGTTCTGGTGGAAGAGCTCACGGTGGCTTCTCTGGTGCAAACTTTGGCCACGGGCATCCCCGGAATCAATCGGGTGAAGATTCTGGTCGGCGGCAGAGAACGCGAGACGCTGGCCGGGCATGCCGACTTGTCAGGCGTCTACGATGTGGCCGCGGTCGGGCAGATGGTGGCGGAGTTGCAGAAGTGATTTCAGTTGTCAGTTCTCAGTTCTCTGTTCTCCGCTTTTTGCCTGGCTTCGGCAGTGTCGGAATTGGCTGCTAGAATCCTTTCATGTTCTATCGCTCGGACAATCGTTCGCCGGACCAGATGCGGCCGGTCAGTATTATTCCCAATTTCATCAACACGGCCGAGGGCTCGGTCCTGATTGAGCTGGGAAACACTCGCGTGATCTGCACTGCGTCGGTCGAAGAGACCGTGCCGCAGTTCATGCGCAACCGGGGAAAAGGCTGGATTTCGAGTGAGTACAGCATGCTGCCGCGGGCTACTTTGACGCGGACGCCGCGGGAGGTGAACAAAGGTCGTCCCAGCGGACGCACTCATGAAATCCAGCGGCTGATCGGGCGTTCGCTAAGGGCGGTCACCGATCTGGAACGCATGGGCGAGCGCACGATTTGGATTGACTGCGACGTAATTCAGGCCGACGGTGGCACCCGCACCGCATCCATAACCGGCGCGTTCGTTGCGCTGGGACTGGCGCTGGAGAAGCTGGTGGAGGCGGGCACTCTGACTTCAGTTCCCTTGCGCGACTACCTGGCTGCAGTGAGCGTCGGGATCGTGGATGGCGAGATTCTGCTCGATCTCTGCTACGAAGAAGATTCGCGCGCCGACGTGGACATGAACTTCGTCATGACCGCTGGCCGCAAGCTGGTGGAGGTTCAGGCTACGGCGGAACACCAGGTGTTCGACGAGGAACAACTGGGCAAGATGATCGGCCTGGCCAGCCAGGGCGTGCAGGCGCTGATCGCCAAGCAACAGGCCGTACTGGGAACGCTTACGTTGCGGCAATAGGCCGGACTGGGCAGGCCAGGCGTGGCGCGGGATGTGAATCCTGATTTGCGTTCTCCCATGGTTTACAATTGGGGCGAAATTACACGCACTCGTCGGAGGAATTTATGAAACTTACCCCAGGAAAGCTGGCCGGGCTCAAAAGTGTTTCGAACGATCGCGGGGTGATTGCCGCCGCCGCCATGGACCAGCGCGGGTCGTTGCAGAAGTCGCTGGCCAAGGAAAAAGGCAGCGAGGTGAGCAGTGCCATGATGGAAGAATTCAAATCGCTGGTGACCGAGGTGCTCACCCAGCACGCCAGCGCCATCCTGCTCGATCCGGAATGGGGGCTGCCGGCTTCCAAGCGGCGAGCCAAGAACGCGGGGTTGCTGCTGGCTTACGAGAAGACCGGATACGACAAGACCGGCCCCGGGCGTCTGGGCGACCTGCTGGACCTGTGGTCCGTCCGCCGCCTGAAAGAAGCGGGCGCCGATTGCGTGAAGATCCTGCTTTACTACAGTCCCTTCGACCCCAAGGACGTTAACGACAAAAAGCATGCCTGGATAGAGCGCATCGGAGACGAATGCCGCGGCAACGATATTCCGTTCTTTCTCGAATTCGTGGGCTACGAAGAAGGTGCGGACGAAAAAGGCCTGGAGTATGCCAAGAAAAAACCCAAGATCGTTGCCGCCAGCATGAAGGAGTTCAGCAAGGACCGGTATGGCGTGGATGTTCTCAAGGTCGAAGTACCGATCAATATGAAATATGTGGACGGCACCAAAGCCTTTGGCGGACAGAAAGCCTACAGCAAGATAGAAGCCATGGGCTTGTTTCTGGAGGCGGCGACAGCCACCACCAAGCCGTTCATTTATCTCTCGGCGGGCGTGAGCAATTCGGAGTTTACCGAAGCGCTGGAACTGGCGGCTGAATCCGGAGTGAAGTTCAATGGCGTGCTCTGCGGCCGTGCCACCTGGAAGGATGGCATCCCGGTTTATGCCAAGCAGGGGGCCAACGCTTTCCGCGAGTGGCTGGAGTCGGAAGGTGTGAAGAACATCAACAACGTAAACGACCGGTTAAAGGCGGCGACCTCGTGGTTTTCGATTTACGGCGTCGAGCCGGCGATGGTGGGCGCGTAGTTCTCCAGCATGATTTCGAAGATCGGCGGCGGTCGTGGGGCGTCCCCGCGAACGCCGCTCGGAGCAGGATGCCCTCGGGACAGCCGGGCAAATCGGGGCGCCCGTCCCGCTGAGCTGCGGGGCCTGGTTTAGATCTCGAATGTTTCTTCATCCTTGAAATGAATGCCCCTCCCCTGACCGCGTTGATCACCGGCGCTTCCGGCGGCATTGGGTACGAACTGGCCAAGCTCTTTGCCAAAGATCATCACAACCTGGTGCTGGTGGCGCGGAACGGACCCAGGCTGGCGCAGGTCGCCGATGAACTACAGCGCCAGTTCGGGATCACGGTCAACACGGTCGCGCTCGATCTGACTGAGCCAGCTGCCCCGCAGTCGTTGTTCGAGCAATTGCAGCGGGAACAGGTTGGAGTGGACATTCTGATCAACAATGCCGGCTATGGCAGATTTGGAGAATTCGGAGAGGTCCCGGCGGAAGAAAGCCTGGGGCAGATCCAGCTCAACATCGCCGCACTCACGAATCTCACCAAGCTCTTTCTGGGGCCGATGCTGCAGCGGCGTTCGGGCAAGATCATGAATGTGGCCTCGACTGCGGGCTTCCAGCCCGGTCCGCTCATGGCCGTGTACTATGCGACCAAGGCATATGTGATTTCATTTTCCGAGGCGTTGGCCAATGAACTGGCTGACAAAGGAGTAACTGTGACTTGCCTCTGTCCGGGGGCGACCGAAACCGGGTTTGCCAGCCGCGCGGGCAATGACCAGTCTCGCCTGTTCAAAAAGGTTCGGCCCATGGACGCCAAAACCGTGGCGCGCGCCGGTTACCGCGGGTTGCTCAAGGGAAAAACCCTGGTGATTCCCGGATTTCGCAACAGGCTGGTGGCGGAATCGGTCCGCGTCTCGCCCCGGAAGATGGTCACGGCGATTTCGCGTTGGGTGTCGGAGCGAGTGGAGTAGGTCGTCGGTGCTTCCGTTTGCCGTGGCTGATCAACCCAACACCTTGTGACCTTCAGATCTTAGGGGTCCTTCGACTTCATCTTTCCATTCGCGAAGCGAATGGAAAGACTCCGCTCAGGATGACACGGTCGGGTGGCTTGTCACTCCCATTCGATTGTTCCCGGGGGCTTTGAGGTGACGTCATACACCACGCGATTCACCCCTTTGACTTCATTTACGATCCGGCTGGAGATGGTTTTCAGCACTTCGTGCGGGAGCGGGACCCAGTCGGCGGTCATGCCGTCTTCTGAATGGACGGCGCGCACGGCGCAGGTGTAGGCGTAGGTCCGCTGGTCGCCCATCACGCCGACCGACATCACCGGCAGCAGGACCGCGAAACTTTGCCAGATTGTGGTGTAGAGACCGGCCTTTTTGATTTCGCTCACAACGATGTCGTCACATTCGCGCAAAATCTTCAGGCGTTCGGGAGTCACTTCGCCCAGAATGCGGACCGCCAGGCCGGGTCCGGGGAAAGGCTGGCGCTGAAGAACTTCTTCCGGCATACCCAGGTCGCGCCCAATCTTCCGGACTTCGTCTTTGAATAGATCCTTTAGCGGCTCAATCAGCTTGAGCTTCATTTTGTCGGGCAGGCCGCCGACGTTGTGATGGGTCTTGATGGTCTGCGACGGCCCCCGCACCGAGCGGGACTCGATCACATCGGGATAAAGCGTGCCCTGCACCAGCCACTCTACCTTGCCTTCGGTCTGCTCGATGCGCTGGGCTTCGGCGTCGAACACGGCGATGAATTCCTTGCCGATGATCTTGCGCTTTGTTTCCGGATCCGTTACCCCGGCGAGCTTGGTGAGAAAGCGCTCGGTGGCATCGACCGCGATCAGGTGCAGGCCGAGCTTGTCGCGCAACCCCTGCTGTACTTTGTCAAATTCGTTTTTGCGCAGAACACCATTGTTGACGAACACGCAGGTGAGTCGCGAGGGCTCGTTGCCATCGCGCATGGCGCGATCCACGAGAGTTGCCGCCACCGCCGAATCGACGCCGCCGGAGAGAGCGCAGATGGCGCGTCCCTGGCCCACGGTCTGGCGCACGCTGGCAATTGTCGCATCGATAAAGTGCTGAGCCGTCCAGGTGGGCTGGGCGCCGCAAATTCCGAGAGCGAAGTTGCGCAAGATATCCGTGCCCAATTGGGTGTGGCGCACTTCGGGATGGAACTGCACTGCCCACATCTTTCGCTCCGGAGCTTCGATGGCGGCCACCGCACTGGGGGAGCTGGCCACGAGGTGAAATCCGGCGGGCAGTTCTACCGCTTCGTCGCCGTGTGACATCCAGACGGAGAGCCTGGCCGGGAGGCCTGCGAAAAGACGGGATCCGTTCTGAACCTGGACGTCAGCATGGCCGTACTCGCGCTTGTCGGCGGCGCGAACCTTGCCACCCAGGGCATGCACCATGAACTGGAGTCCGTAACAGATACCCAGCACGGGCAAGCCCAGTTCGAGCACGCGCGGGTCCGCGGGCGGCGCGTCCGCGTCATACACCGACGACGGTCCGCCGGAAAGAATGATGCCTAATGGAGAGTAGCTGCGAATTTCTTCCAGGGTAGCGGTGCATGGGAGCACCACCGAAAAGACATTCTGTTCACGGATGCGGCGGGCGATGAGTTGGGAATATTGCGCCCCGAAGTCGAGCACTACGATGGACTGGGTTTCCACGGACGAGTTTCTCAGATTGCGGGGAGCGTGTAAAGGGCGATGGCGTGATTCTCAGTTGTTGGTTGCCAGTTCCCGGTTCTCAGTTGGCGGTTTCAGGAGCCAGGCCGGGGATGTCGCTGAGGATGTCGTCGTCGGATTGGATAGTCGGTTGCTCTGGGCCGGGATCGATCATAAATAGATACGAAGCCAAACGTCCGACGTAGAGAAAGTCTACCGCGGCGAAATAGACCAGGGAGACCAGCAGCACGCCGCCGAGCGCCATGGCGCCAGGCAGCACCTCGGCGAAGCCCAAGGGGAATGCCGCCGCCGAGCTGGCAACCACAAACAAAACGACGTGGGTAAGGCCGAACCAGGTGCCGGTGGCGGCCAGAGAACCGGGGCGATTGCGACACAGATCCGTGCTGGCGGCCAGGGCAGCGAACACGGATGCGCGGTCGCGGAATACGAAGATCGCGGCCAGGGAGAGATACCAGTTCAACAGCGAGCAGGCCAAAGCGATCAGCATGGCCAGCATCCAGAAGACCAGCAGCCCGATTCCAGGGGAAGCATCGGTAGGCGAGGAAACAGCCTGGGCCACCAATATAACGCCCACAAACCCCACGGAAGCGGCCAGCATGGTGGCGGCGCGGAGGGAATTCAAGGCCAGCAGCGAGGCCAAACCGCGGGCAGTTGAGATCGGCGCTTCAGGTTCGCCGGCGAAACGACCGGAAGCGCGGAGGTACTCGATCAGGGTCTTGAGCGTGGCGGCCCGGCCGAGCGAAGCCAGCACGATCCAGGCCAGGGTCAGGGCCAGGGTGAGCACAACGGCCGCGAGCATGGCACGCGGGGCGCTTCCCTGGAAGATACGGGCGAGGGTCTGCAAGACCAGGACGGGTTGGCCGGTACGCAGCAGAAACATCTCTCCCGCTGTGACGGTGAGAGTGGCCAGATATTCGCGCAGGGATAACAGAAGCGCCGCTGCGAACGCCAGGCCGAAACTCCATCGCCAGGCTATTTCCGCCAGCCCGAGCAAAGGCAGGCGGAACATGGTTTGAAAGCCTTCGAGCGTGGGCGAGCGCCGCTTCATGCATGGTTAGGATAACTCAAGCCCGGCGATGGGACTCGGTTCGCGGAGACGGCCTAGCTCTGACTGCAACCCCACCCGAGGCCAGCGCATCTTTCTATAAAGCGACGTTTGTTTTAATCGTGGCAAGGAGGTGCCTGCCTCACGCGAGCGCTGCCTTACCTTTTATTAATGTTTGCCACAACATCCT
>JBOGLD010000209.1:0-29498 GCA_050745885.1 Terriglobales bacterium | reverse complement strand
GTCTGCACGCTGTCGCCCAGGAAGTAAGTGGCCACCAGGTTGGACCTCTCTGACAGGTGATAATCCAGTTTCAGGATTCCATTGTCTTCGCGATTGCGATTGTTCAAATCCATGTTGAGCGCGATGTCGGGCCCCGGATTAAACGGCAACAACTTGGCCAGGTTCTGGCTGACCGAGCTGCAGTTTGCATCCATCGTGCACAGCGCAAACGCATCGGCGAGGCTGCTGTCAGGATCGCCAATTGAATTGGTAACCGGAACATTGACCGATCCCGGGTTCCCCACCACGTCGCGCACGCCTTCGTAATTACCGAAGATGAAAAGCTTGCTTTTTAGAATGGGTCCGCCGGCCGAGACGCCAAACTGATGAAAATTCAGAGCCGCAATCGGGTCCGGGGCAGGATTAAACCAGTTGCGCGCGTCCAGTGCGCTGTTCCGGTTGAAGTAGTAGGTGGATCCGTGAAACGAGTTGGTCCCCGACTTGATTCCAATGTTGATGATGGCGCCCGGTTTCCAGCCATAGTCGGCTTCGGGGCTGGACTGAACGTTGAACTCCTGTATGGCGTCAATCGGCAGGTGGGTGGCCGGGGTTCCCTCCACGCCTTCCGCGTTAATTACAGTCGTGCCATAGTAGGCGTCGTTATCGTCCAGGCCGTCGACAATGTAGTTGTTGTCATTGGGGCGGTTGCCATTCGCGGTCACCGATAGAAAACCGCCTCCGGGGGTGCGCTGGATGCCGGGCTGCAAATCCGCCAGATTCTGAAAATCCCTTCCCAGCAGCGGAAGCTCGTTGATCGCCTTATTGGAGAAAGTCCCGCCCAGAACGTCGTTGGTGGTTTCGACGACCGGCGCTTCTCCGGAGACCTCCACGGTTTCGTTCACTGCGCCCGCTTGCAGAATGAAGTCGGCGCGAATGTCCTTGGCCACTTCCAGTTGCAAGCCGGTACGTTGCGCCTTCTTGAAGCTGGCGGCCTGCGCCGACACCGTATAGGGGCCCGGTTCAAGGTTGGGCGCGAAGTAATCTCCGGAGGCATTGGTGGTGAGGGTGCGCACAATTCCGGTCGCGGTGTTGGTGATGGTCACGGTAGCGCCGCCAATCACGGCCCCGGACGGGTATGTCACCGAACCCAGGATGCGGCCTTGATAGGTCTGGGCGGCCAGCAGACAGCCCAGAGTCATGACCATCACAACTAGTACTAGTCGGGAGCGGAACGACTTCATGCGATTTCCTCGTTATTCCTGTTGAAGGTTCGGCCTGCGCGGAAGTGGGGACGCCTATGCCTGCAAGAAAGATGGTCCAGTCGAATCTCGGATCACAGTCCGGATTCGAGCTTTCCGGCCTCGACCAACTGGATTACCTGCACCAGATTGTCTGCGGTAGTGAAGAAAATAAATGAGTTTTCTGCCATTCTGCGCCTGCCGGAACAATCACTACGATCGGCGGAAGTTTGTCAAAGAAGGGGGCAGAAGTCAACTACCAAAAAGCTCCTCCCCAAGTGAAACATCCGTTTCGGGAACTGTATCAATATATGGAATTGTCCGGCCGGGTGGTGTGGATCACGCCATTCTCAACCGAGATCAAGTAGCTTTCGCCGCCCTCGCCGGTCCACGACTTGAAATCGAAATGCGCGCCGGCGGGTGCCCGGTAAACCGAAATGTTGTGAATGGTCAAAGGCGTATTGGGCCGGCAAACTTCGGGGGCCGACCGTACTTGCAGGAAGTAGGCGCCTCGGCCGGGCCCAACGATCGTGCCCTTGCCGTCTGGTTCCAGCAGAACAGCGGATTTCTCGTCGATCGCAACTTCGCGCGGAGTTTTCGACCAGCCATCCTGTACCAGACGCGCCAGGAATCCCAGCGTCCGCCCCATGCGATCGCGTTTGGCGAAGTGGCTGTCGGTAAGAGTGTTTTCCAGGTCCGGAATCTTTATGAAATCGCGGACCAGCGTCACCCGCTCATGGTACGGGTTGGGCAGCACGTCGGTGGAAGCCAGGTCATTGTCGTCTTCTTTGTCTTTCAAACAGCCATAGGCGAACTCACCCAGCACGGCAAGCCCCGCGCTGGTGCCGCCAATGGGCTTGCCTGCGGCGATATTTGCGTTGATGGCATCCTCGACCGGCGTACCCTTCCAGAATTTCACATAGCGGGCCTGATTGCCGCCGGCGATGAAGACGGCTTCCGCGTGTCGAATGATGTCCACAACGGCGGGATCGTGGGCTGCGGCCAGGTCGGGAATAATCAGCGTGGCCACCGAGTTCAGTTTGCATAGCCCGTTCACGTAAGCGTTGTAGTCATCGTCACCGCGCGCCCGCAGCACCAGAAAATCACCACCGTTCGCCTTGCCGCACAACCAGCGGAAAGCGTCGTCGAGGTCCTTCCCGCCGCCCATCATGGCGGTCCCGGCTGCCGGGGTCGTCGTGCGATCGGCTTTCTCGCCCAGACGAATGTACTGGTAGGAGGAAGCCGCAGCTGCCGTGGGAAAAGAGAGTATGGTCAGGAGAAGAAACAGCATCGCAGTTCTGACACTTTTGGGAAACATGATTCTTGGGGACATGATTTTGGAGGACATGCGGCCCAGACAATTTATCTCGCCCCGGCCTTGCCCGTCTAGTGTGTCACGGTACGCTGTGCCGCCATGTTGTAACGAAGCCTGAACTTTATGGTCCATCAGGTTCAGTTCGAGCAATGGATTCCGGTCCCGCTTGAGCGGGTGTTTCTCTTCTTTGCCAATCCCAGCAATCTGCCGCGGATCATGCCTTCGCAGATGGGAACCGAACTGGTCCGGCTGAAACTGGTGCCCCCTCCGGGCGTTGCCGAAGAACATGCCACCATCACCGACCGGGCTCCGTTGGCCGGCGTCGGTTCCGAAATTGTCACTTCTTTTCGGCCGGTCCCTTTTCTACCCCTTCGCGCTCAATGGATCGCCTCGATCACAGAATTCAAATGGAACCACTATTTTGCAGACGTGCAGAAGGAGGGCCCATTCAAGAGTTTTCATCATCGCCACGAACTGGCAGCCGAGCCAAGGAACGAGATAAGAGGAACCGTCATACGCGACTTGATTGAATACGATTTGGGATTCGGCCTGCTGGGCAGGCTGGCACAAAAGCTTTTCGTCAGCCGCCAGTTGCAGCGGACATTCGAGTATCGGCAGAAGGCACTGGAAAAACTAATGGGTTAGGCACAAGCGACCGGAGCGTAATGTAGGCGCGAGCGTCCTCGCTCGTGCCATCCGGGACCATATAGTCGTTGGGGGCTTGCTTCGTGCCGCGGAGCACGAGCGAGGACGCTCGCGCCTGCATTTTATCGGCTGGGCTCTACCACCACCGCTGTTCCATAGGCCAGCACTTCGGTGACGCCCTGCATGACTTCGGTGGCATCGTAGCGCGCTCCGACTACGGCGTTTCCGCCCAGTTCGGCGGAGTGCTGCAGCATCAGGTCGAAGGCCTCGGCCCGGGTCTTCTCGCACAGGTTGGTCAGCAAGGTGATATTTCCGCCGAGAATGGTTTGCAGGCTGGCTCCGATCGTCCCGAAAATCGAGCGCGACCGTACCACGATGCCGCGCACCACTCCCAGCGTGCGGACCACGCGAAATCCATCGAGTTCGAATTGCGTGGTTACCATGTTGTGGGCAACCATCCGTCCGGGCGTGCCATAACCTGTCGCCATCGTGTCCATCCTCACCTCCAGGAAGTCAGCGTGCGGCTTCGCAGCTACTATAACGATTCCAACTGCGCTGTAATCACAAATTCGTGTTCCCCGGTGTCGTATTGGACACGCAGCACGTTCGGCTTGCAACAGACCTGGCAATCTTCCACGTAGGACTGAAGGCGTCCGGCGGACTCGTCCACCACAGTCTGGTTCCACTCGCCGCAGCCGGCGCATTGAAATCCTGTTTCCATCCCAGCCATTTTCGATTTTTCCATGCCGCTTGCCAATTGCAAATCAGAAGACCCCTATAATGGCGGTTCCTGAATCAACTGGAATCGGGTCGACCGGAGGATGCATGGTTTCGAGACGCCGCTTTTTACAGGCCGGCACAATTACCGCGGGCGCGAGCCTGATCACACTCCCAGCTTCCCTCAGCGCCGAGGAAGGGTGCGCTCCCTTGCCGCCGTCGATGGCCAGGCTAAAGTCCATGAAAGATCTGGCCACGCCCATCACGGTCGATGAAAGAGCGGCACGTCAGCAGAAAGCGCGGCAACTCATGGCAAGCCACCATCTCGACGCTGTTCTTCTGGCGGATGGCACTTCGCTCAACTACTTCGCTGGAGTGCAATGGTGGGGAAGCGAACGGCTGTTTGCCCTGGTCCTTCCGGCCAAGGGACGCGCCTTGTGTGTATGCCCAGCCTTTGAAGAGGGCCGGGCGCGGGAGCTGCTGGCGAATTCTCCGGACGGCAAAACGGTTTCGGTGCGCACCTGGCAGGAGGACCAGAATCCCTACCAGTTGTTGGCCCAAGGACTCAAAGACCTGAATCTTTCCACGGGGACGCTGGGCATGGAAGAGACGGTTCGCTTCGTATTCAGCGATGGCATCGCAAAAGCGGCGCCCCAGCTGAAGATTGTGAGCGGGACGCCGGTGACTGCCGGTTGTCGCATGATCAAGAGTGCCCACGAACTTGAACTGATGCGCCTGGCCAACCGGGTCACGCTGGCGGCTTACCATGCGGCTTACCAGACTCTGCACGAAGGAATGACGCAGGCGGAACTCGAAACCATGATCGGGGCCGCATACCGGCAACTGGGTTTTCCCGGCGAGGTCGATATCGACATCGGCGAGAATTCCTCATTCCCGCATGGCTCGACGGTTCCGCAGGTGGTCCGCGAAGGCACGCTGGTGATGCTGGACGATGGTTGCACCGTCGAGGGGTATCAGTCCGATATCACCCGCACTTTCGTCCTCGGCAAACCATCGGACAAGATGAAAAGAGTATTTGAGATCGTGCACCGGGCGCAGACCGCAGCCTTGCAGGCCGCCAGGCCCGGCGTGCAATGCCAGGCGGTGGATGCAGCAGCACGTAAAGTCATCAGCGATGCCGGATTTGGTCCGGCTTACAAATTCTTCACTCACCGCGTGGGACATGGAATCGGCATGGACGGCCACGAATGGCCCTACCTCGTCCGCGGCAACGCTACGCCTCTGGCTCGCAATATGACGTTCAGTGATGAGCCGGGCATCTACATCCCGGGCGAATTCGGCGTTCGCCTGGAAGATGACATGCACATCACGGAGAACGGTGCGGAACTGTTCACGCCGCAGAGTCCGTCGATCGAAGATCCCTTCGGAACGGTGTGAAGTTTTCTCTTTCATTCTTCCACATACTCTCCCGTGTCATCCTGAGCGCAGTCCTGTCCATTCGCTTGCGAATGGACAGACGCAGTCGAAGGACCCCTATCAGAGGAAATGGACTTTGGTTCTAGCGGGATTCTTTGTGTGAAGCGCCGGCGAAACTACCCACGCGGCCGACCTCGGTGTGACTCTAGGGGTCCTTCGACTGCGCGACTGCTTCGCGCCTGGAAGATGACATGCACATCACGGCAGGGAACTGTTCACGCCGCAGAGTCCTTCTGTGGAAGATCCCTTCGCAACGGTGTCAGGCTTTCTCTTCCATTCTTCCACGTACTCTCCCGTGTCATCCTGAGCGCAGTCCAGTCCATTCGCTTGCGAATGGACAGACGGAGTCGAAGGACCCCTATCAGCGGAAATGCACTTTGTTAGCGGGATTCTTCCTGTGAGGCGCCCGTCAAACCACCCACGCACCCCAGCCTCGGTGTGACTCTAGGGGTCCTTCGACTGCGCGACTGCTTCGCTTCGCGAAGCAGTCCCTCCGCTCAGGATGACAAATTAGAAGGGCTAGGCTTCTGGCACGGGAGGGCATCCCGGGAAGCTGAGCAAGTAGGTGTTTCCTATATAGCCCAGATATTTGATTCCAATCTCGCTGGTGAAAAATCCGTCGGCTGTCATCTCGCGCAGAAACGCGAAGAACTCAACCCCCTGGCTCAGACTTGGATCTTTCTCGGCGTTCTTGCTATAGGCAATGAGGTCGAGAATTTCTTTTTGCTGTTCCGGCAGACAGTCGAGATAGGGTTTACCGTAGCGATCCAGACACTCCGCGTCCAGCCACATCAGGCCGCCGCCAAGCTTCAGCTGATACTTTGGATTCTCGCTGGTGAGCAGGTCGATAAATTCCGGCGCGCCTGCCTCCTTGGCCCCGCCGGAGTCGATATCGGCCGGAATGATGGCCTGGCAGAGGGCCTGGAGTGTCTGGTATTGCTGGGGCGGAAAAAACTTCGCAGTATAAACGCCCGCCGTGGTTGCGGCCTTCTCCGCTGCCACCAGGTGGTGCGCGTATTCGGCGGCTTGCGCCGGAATCACCCGCAGCACTGAGCCGGCCATCGCTCCCACGGTCAGAGTCTTCAGAATGTCGCGGCGCGATATGGACCTGGTTGCCATGTTTCCTTTCCTACAGGCTTCCCTTCTTGGCCTGATCAAGCAGATACTCCGACGCGCGCCAGGAAAGCGCCATGATGGTCAGGGTCGGGTTCTTGTCCGGGTTGGTCACGAAGGCCGCGGCGTCGGTGACGAACAGATTGTTCACGTCGTGCGTCTGGTTGTATTTGTTCAGCACCGACGTTTTGGGACTGCTCCCCATGCGCGCGGTACCGAGTTCGTGGATGATCACTCCACCATCCTCGATGCCGTAGGGATGGCGGCCTTCGGGCTTGGCCTTGCTGATGAATGTCCCGCCCGCCGTTTCCACGATCGAGCGGAACGTTTCCTGCATGTCCTTGGCCATATTGATTTCGTTGTCGCTCCAGTGCCAGTGGAAGCGCAGCACGGGAATGCCCCATTGATCCACGGTATCGGGATCGATCTCGCAGTAGCTGTGTTCGTTGGGGATCATCTCGCCGCGGCCGCCGAAACCGATATAGGTGCCGTACCGGCTGCGCACGCGTTGTTTGAGCGACGTGCCATAACCTTCGAATTCTTTACAAACCCCGTCGAAATCGCCTACCCCGGGCATGTCCCTGCCGCCGCCAAACTCAATGTGGTATCCGCGGAGAAAATCATTCTTGCGGTCGTACTTCCACCACGGCATGTACAAGTGCATTCCGCCTACGCCGTCGTGATTGTGGGGAGGCATTTTCACCAGTTGCGGGAAAAATCCGCCGGCGGAGCTGCCGACCGAGTCGGTCAAATAACGTCCCACCGCGCCGGAAGAATTGGCCAGCCCGTCGGGAAACAGCGTGGAGCGCGAATTCAGCAGCAGGCGCGCCGATTCGCAGGCGCTGGCGGCCACCATAAAGGCGCGGGCGTGAACCCGTTTCTCGGAACGCGTGGCTTTGTCGATATACGCCACCGCCTCTGCCTTGCCGTCCTTCCCCACGACAATCTCGCGGGCCATGGCGCCGGTGATCAGCGTGAACCGGCCGGTCGCTTGCGCCGGAGGAATCATGACCTGGCTGGAACTGAAGTTGGAAGCGCTGATACACCCGCGGCCGCACTGCGCGCAGTAATGGCAGGCGGCACGCCCGTTCAGCGGCTTGGTCAGAATCGCCAGCCGCGAAGGCACACAACGAATGTTCAGTTTGTCGCAGGATTTCTTGATAATGGTTTCAGTGCACCGCGGGATCGGCGGAGGCAGAAAAATGCCGTCCGGCGCGCTGGGAATATTCTCTTTCGTGCCAAAGACGCCAATATAGGACTCTACCTTGTCGTAGTAAGGCGAAACTTCTTCGTAGGTGATGGGCCAGTCGTCGCCCATGCCATCGGTGGAGCGGGCCCGGAAATCTACTGGAGCGAAGCGGAGCGCGATGCGCCCCCAATGATTGGTGCGGCCACCCACAATGCGGGAGCGGAACCAGCGGAAGTGTGATCCCGGCGCCGAGGTGTAAGGTTCGCCGTCGATTTCCCAGGCGCCGTTGGGCGCGATGAATTCGTCGTTCAGTTCATGCCGGTGCTCGCCCCCGACGCCGACGCCGCGATGAGCCAACTGGTAAGGCCAGACGTGCTCCTTGAAATCTTTCTCCGGATTCAGGGGCGGGCCCGCTTCCAGCATCACGACATTCAGGCCGCCTTCAGTGAGCACTTTCGCGGCAGTGCCGCCCGCCGCGCCCGACCCAATGATGCAGACGTCATATATCTTCGGTGAACGAACAACTTGTGCCATCAGGTTCTCCGGAGCCGGGATAAACCGCTAGAAGCGGAGCTTCGCCAGGTACTCATAGCTATTCGTGATACTGGCGAAGGGGTCCTTGGGATGATCATGCTCGACAAAGTAGTGCTTGATGCCGGCTTCGTCGGAGTGGGCGAGAATCTTCTTCCAGTCGATGATCCCACTGCCCACGTCTGTCATCTCCTCCAGCGAGTCGCCGAAATTCTGTCCCCCGGTCGCGTCCGTTTTCGGAATCTTGGTCAGGTCCTTCACGTGAACCAGAGGGAAGCGCCCGGGATAAAGTTTGAAATATTTCAGCGGATCCTGCCCGCCCACGATGATCCAGCAGAGGTCCATTTCCATCTTCACCAGCTTGGGATCGCATTCTTCCAGAAGAATGTCATAGGGAAGCTTTCCGTTGACCGGGGTAAATTCAAACCAGTGATTGTGATAGGCAAATTGAATGCCTGCCTTCTGGCTGGCTTCCCCGGCGCGATTAAACGTCTCGGCGGCACGCTTCCAGCCATCGGGCTGCTTGCGAACATCGTCGTCAATATAGGGATTGACCAGGTATTGGTGACCGACCACATGGGCCGCATCCAGCACGCTGGGGAAATCCGCCCCCAGGCTTTTGTACGGAATATGCGCGGAGGGGCCGGTAAGGCCGTGGCGGTCCAGCATCGCTCGCACTTCCTGCGGAGTGTGGCCGTCGTAACCGGCAAACTCGACCTCGCGATAACCGATCTTTGCGACCTTCGCCAGCTTGCCATCGAAGTCATCCTTCATCACGAAGCGGATGGTATAGAGCTGCAATCCAACTTTGTCTATCTTGTGAGTCTCGGCCGCCCAGGCAAGCTGGCGGGAAAGAACCGTGGCGGCAGTCATCGTACCCAGGAAGGTTCGGCGATCCATGGTTCGTAGGTTCATGGTCAGATTTCTCCTCGCTTCATTTGACTAACCGCGTAATCGCAGGCCCGCGCGGTGAGGGCCATGTAGGTGAGAGAGGGGTTGACGCAGGACGATGAAGCCATGCAGGCGCCGTCGGTCATAAAGAGGTTGTTGGCGTCGTGCGCCTGATTGTGGGCGTTGAGCACGGAAGTTTTCGGGTCGCGGCCCATGCGCGCCGTACCCATCTCGTGGATGGTGAGTCCGGGAGCGTTGTCGTCGATGAAAGGCTCGACCTCCCTTGCCCCGGCTGCGGAAAGCATCTCCGCCGCCGAAATCGACATGTCCTTCAACAGGGCACGCTCATTCTCCCGCCACTCGCAAGTGATCTTGAGCACAGGGATGCCCCATGCATCCACCATGGTTTTGTCGAGTTCGACAAAGTTCTCATGGTTCGGCAGACACTCGCCAAATCCGTACAGCGACATCGTCCACGGTCCGGGCCGGCTCAGCGTGTGCTTGAAATTCGCTCCGAAGCCCCGCATCTCCACGCCCCGTTCCCACTTCGGACGAGTGGCGCTTCCCTGAAAACCGTACCCCCGAACAAACAACGGGTGTTTCTGTTTGACGTTGCGGAAGCGGGGAACGTAAATTCCATTGGGGCGGTTTCCCAGCGAGATGTGATCCTCGTTCCCTGGAATACGGCCGCGGGCCCCGCCGCCCATGCAGTGGTCCATCACATTGCGCCCGAGTTCTCCGCTGGAATTGGCCAGCCCGTTGGAAAATTCCGGGGTGGCGGAGTTCAGCAGAATCCGGGCCGACTCCAGCGCCGACGCGCACAAGAAGACAATCCGGCCGCGAAATTCGGTGGTGTCGCGCGTCTGCCCGTCAATCACCCGCACTCCGGCAATTTTCCTTTTCTTGGAATCGAACATCAGGCTGTGCACGACGCTGTGCGGACGCACCGTCACCTTGCCGGTCGCCAAGGCAACGGGAAGAGTCGAGTTTATGCTGCTGAAGTAGGAGCGGGTGATGCAGCCGCGGGCGCACGGTCCACAGTAATGACAGGGGGCACGACCTTTGTGGGGTTGAGTCAGGATCGCGGTGCGCCCGATGGTCATCATCCGCTCGCCGGGAAAATATTTGGCGATAGCATCCTTGACCACCACTTCCGCGCAGTTCAGTTCCATGGGCGGCAAAAAATGGCCATCCGGCAACTGGGGAAGGCCCTCACGCTGGCCGGAGACGCCAATGAAATCTTCTGCGTGGTCGTACCAGGGAGCAATGTCCTGATACCGGATTGGCCAATCCACGCCGACGCCCTCACGCAGGTTGGCTTCAAAATCAAGGTCGCTCCAGCGGTAGGATTGCCGTCCCCAGATAATCGACCGGCCACCCACCTGGCGTCCGCGAATCCACAAGAACGGTTTACCGGGTTCCGTCGTATAAGGATTCTGCTTGTCGTTGACGAAGAACTTGCTGTTCCATTCGTCCATGCCGGTGCAGGTTTCCTGGACGGGCTGATTCTCCTGCACCCGCCGGCGGTCGCCCATCCCGCGGTAGCGTACTTCCCATTCGGGCACATGCTCGGCGTAGTCCTTGTCGGGATCGATGGGCCGCCCGGCTTCAAGTACGAGTGTTTCCAGTCCCTTTTCGCCCAACTCCTTCGCTGCCCAACCTCCGGTGATCCCCGAACCCACGATGATCGCGTCATACGTCTTGCTGGCCATGATTTATTTCGCCGCCTCCTCTTCCAGAGGGACGCAACCCGCGTGACGCGGCGGAATGATGTGCTCGTGCAATTCCTGTTCGAACCCGATCTGCGAAGTGTAGTAACCGATGAGCGTGAGCTGCTTGATCATAAAAAAGAAATTCCGCTCCGGCGGGAGTCGACGCCTGCTGTGCGGTTCCGGCTCGACACGCGAGGCAGCCAGTTCATCGTCCAAAGCCTGCAGAATCTCAACCTGCGGTTTCTCCCCGCACCCGACAAAGTCCTTCCCGAACAGTTCCCGGGCGCGCGTGTCCACATCGGTGAGACCGGTCATGAATGTAGTTTTCTCTTCGTCGTCGTACCACTCAGTGAGAATCAGATCGATGAATTCGTTCACCCGCGCGCCCTTGGCTCCGGGAGTGCCGGTTTGAGGAATGATGAGCTCGGAAATAGTCGTGACCGTCGCGTCCTGATGGGGATTGAGAGTTTTCAGCGTCGGCTGCTCGGGAAGCTGCTGGTGCACCGCCCGAAACAGCGAAAACGCTTCGCCTGACAACATAGGCAGGGCCGCAGCCGAAGCCAGGAGTCGTAAAGCTTCACGTCTTTGCATGCTTGCTCCCGAAAAAGTGCGGAAGAGGCAGCTTACGCCGTCGCGGGAAGCGAGGTCAACGGTTACCCAGCCGAATCTGTCATCTCAAGCCCGGCTCGCGCCGCGATTGCGCGGCAACAGCAGTTCGAGGGACCCCTCCGTCTAGCACGAGCTCACAAGCTCGTAGGGGGCCTTCGACTCCGAAAAACGTTTCGCGAGCGAAACGTTTTCCTGCGCTCAGGATGACAGCGACTCTCCTGCGCTCTGGATGGCAGCGACTTTTATGTCGTGCCCAAAATCTCGTTCCGTACATTCTTCAGCACGTACAGGGCGCGCTCCACTCCCACTTCGCCGGAAAGGATGGGATCTTCATTTTCGACGCTGAAAATGCCCTGATATCCGACTTCCATATAGGCTCGCATGATTTCTTTCCAGGTACCGGCGCTGTGTCCGTAGCCCACGGCGCGGAATGTTTCCGAAGCCTGAGAAAGGTCGCTCTTTTCGAACGCGAAGTTCAGCACGCCAAATCGATCCACGTTATCTTTATAAAAAGTGGTGTCTTTCATGTGGGCGTGGTAAATCGCTCCCTGCTTGCCCAGCATGCGGATGACTGCGACAGCGTCGCACTGCTGCCAGAAAAGATGGCTGAGGTCGCAGTTGGCCCCAATCTCTTCGCCCACCGCTTCGCGCAGTCGCAATAGCGTTTTGGGGTTGTACACCACAAAATTGGGATGCATCTCCAGGGCGATTTTATGGATTCCGTGCTCACGGGCGAACTTGGTGGCCTGCGTCCAGAATGGAATTACCTTTTCCTTCCACTGCCAATCGAGCATTTTTCCGTACTCGGGCGGCCAGCGGTAGGTGACCCAGTTGGGCATGGTGTCGGTCGGGCTGCCGCCGGGGCAGCCGGAGAAACCCACGATCACGCTCACTCCCAGGCGCTCGGCCAGCAGCACGGTGCGCCGGAATGTCTCCGCGTCGCGCTCGGCGATCTTCGGATCCGGCGAGACCGGGTTGCCGTGGCAACTGAGCGCCGCCACCTGAATGTTGCGGTCTTCGAATTTCTTTTTCCAGGCGCGCGCTTTGGCCGGATCCTCGAGCAAATCCTTTACCGGGCAATGAGTGGAGTTGGGATAGCCGCCGGTCCCAATCTCTACCGCCTCGACCCCCCACCCGGCCAGCTTGTCGATCATCTCGTCGGTGGACAAATTGGGAAACGCGGGATCGAAGACGCCGATCGGAACCTTGCGCAGCGCGCCCGGCGCCATAGGCTTTTCGCCAGACTCCGAAGCGACGCTGCCGGTCAAAGCGGAAGCACTCCGCGGCGCTGCCGCTGCGACGGCCAGCAGACTGGAGGTGGTAAGAAAATCTCTTCGGCTACGGGAGTTGGGCGCGGACTTCTTATCCATGGCGTGTCCCCGGTTGGTTGGTAGGTCTTCTATAGAGTACCGCGCCTGAATTATACCCATCCTGCGCTGCCACGATCCACACCGAACCACGTACGGTTGACAAGAACGCGGCTTTCTAACATGCTTCTGCTGCCTGATGAGAAAATCGCGGAAAGTTGCGGGTCCAGTTTCAGTCATGAGCCCGTCGGCTCGCATCCGCCTTCTGAGCCCGAAACGGCAACAGGTTATTCGCCCGGTTTTCGAACGGCCCCGCGAGTTTGTTCTGCTGAGCGTGCGGGCAGTAGCGCAGCGATTGAAGACCGATCCCGCCACCATGGTCCGGATCGTTCGGGGAATGAAGTTCGAGTCCTACCGTGAATTCCAGCATTACGTGCATGAGCTGTCCATCGCCCGGGCCACTTCGCTCGATACCATGCAAACCGGGCCTGCGGGAAAGTCCGCCATTTCGACCCAAGTGCGGGCCTCGCTTGACCAGGACATCAAGAACCTGAACCGCCTGGCCCGACAGATTGATCCGCAACGGATTGCCGCGCTGGTGCGGAGGCTTTACTCGGCCCGGCGGGTAGTTCTACTGGGCGGCGATCTGGCCGCCAACCTGGTGAACTTCCTGGAACACCTGCTCATCATTCTCGGGCTCCCGGTCACCAGCGCCAAGTCGCCCGCGGAAGTTGTGCACAAGGTCCGGCTGCTGGGAAAACGCGACCTGGTGATTGCCGTCAGCCACGGCCGCGGGCTGCGGCAAACGGTGGAAGGTTTGCGACAGGCCCGCGCCAACGGGGCCTACTGCGTGGGAATCACGGATACGCTGGTATCTCCCATCGGCGAGTTCGCTCACGAGTTTTTTCTGACGTCGATCGCGGCTCCTTCTTTCGGGTCTTCGTATGTCGCTCCCATGGCGCTGTTCAACATCATCGTCCTGGCCTGTGCCAATCATCGGCGCTCTCGAACCCTCAAGCTGGTAAGGCAGTTGGAGGACGAGGAACGGCACGGCTTCCGCTGGTACGAATCATGAAGATCCTGCTCCGCCTCTCTTTCCTGTTTGTAATTCTGCCGGGACTGCCAGCCGCAACCGCAATCCCGGCCTCTGCCGTCGAGCCTCCTTCTCCGCCTGCGTACAACATACGCATGGAGAACACCTGGATTCCGATGAAGGACGGCGTGCGCCTGGCCGTGACCCTGTATCGGCCGGACGGCGGCAGCGCGGGTGAGAAATTCCCTGCCGTGCTTGAATATCATCCCTACCGCAAAGACGACGGGACGGCCGCGCGTGATTACTCGCTCTATTCCTACTTTGTGCGCCGCGGATACGTGTGCGCCCGGGTTGACATTCGCGGCTTCGGCAGCAGCGAGGGCGTTCCCACCGGCCGTGAATACTCGGAACAGGAACAACTCGACGCTTTGCAGATCATTTCCTGGCTCGCGCATCAGCCCTGGTCGAACGGCAACGTGGGCATGATGGGCATCTCCTGGAGCGGGTTCAACTCGTTGCAGATGGCCATGCGGCACGCTCCCGAGCTCAAGGCCATCATCGCAGTGGATGCCACTGCCGAACTTTTCCACGACGATGTGCACTACATCGACGGCATGGCACACGTGGATGAGTTCGAGTTGAACATGGACATGGCGCCCGGCATGACGGGCGCGCCCGATTACACCCTCGACGAGAAAATTCTGGCCCCGCGTTTCGACGCTCCGCCCTGGTCGCTGCTTTATCTCAGGCACCAGCACGACGGTCCCTTCTGGCGAAGCCCGGTACGCCCTTACAGCGAGATCAAGATCCCCTGCTTCATTATCGGCGGCCTGCTTGACGGCTATCGTGACAGCGTCCCTGACATGCTCGAACAGACCAAAGCGCCGTTGAAAGCAATCGTCGGCCCCTGGAACCACACGTTTCCTAACGACGCGGTCCCTGGCCCTCAGATCGGGTGGCGCGCCGAGGCTGTTCGCTGGTGGGATTACTGGCTCAAGGGACGAGACACCGGCGTGCTGCAGGATCCCAAGCTGATCATTTATATGCAGCACTGGCATCCGCCCGATCCGAACCTGACCAATGTTCCCGGCGAATGGCGACGCGAAGACGGGTGGCCGCCCCGCGATGTGCGGGAAACCGTTTTCTTTCCGCAGCCCAACCATACGCTGGAAAAAACAGCGCCACAGCAAGACGTACACCAGCTCAAATACATTCCTTCGGTTGGGGTGGAAGCCGGATTCTGGTGGGGCGAATTACTGAGCGATCCGCGTCCGGTGGATGCTTTCAGTCTGGTCTACGATTCCGCGCCGCTCCCGGAAGAGCTCGCGATTCTGGGACGGCCCCGCGCGCTTTTACGGGCCTCGGCCACGGCGCCACTGGCGGACTGGTTCGTGCGGCTCTCCGATGTGGCTCCTGACGGGACGGTGACCCAGATTACCGGCGCGGGAATTAATGGCGCGCAGCGAGAATCCATGACTGAGCCGCGCGCCCTCGAACCCGGCAAAGTGTATCCCCTCGACATCGTGATGCACTTGACGTCCTGGGTTTTCCCCAAAGGCCACCGCATTCGGCTGGCGGTTTCGAATGCTCTGTGGCCGATGATCCTGCCCACTCCATACGCAATGACGACATCGCTTGAACTGGGAAGCGACGGCTCGCGCCTGACCCTGCCAGTCGTGCCCGTGAAAGGCGCAACCGTTCCCCCATTCCCACCTCCGCAAGCCTCCGACGAGCGCAAAGACATCAAGAGCGTTGGCTATCCCTGGCCGGGCGACTGGACCCTCGAGCGCGACGAAGCCAATCACAAAGCCACAGTGCACTGGAAGGGCAAGGCGGAAACTGACTATCCCTGGGGGAAGGAAATCGATTACGAGAGTTTGGTCTACAACGTGGACGACGCCCACCCGGAAACCAGCGCAGTCCACGGCGAAGCGGAAAGCATCTTCAGCCTGAAGGGACGAGAACTCAGGTGGCGCGGGCACCTGTCCGTGGCCACCGACCAGAAGAACTTTTACTACAAGTACACGCGAGAACTACTGAAAGACGGCCAGATGCTGAAACAGAAGACGTGGGAAGAAACCATCCCGCGCGACCATCAATAACCCCGGCCCCTGTCATCCCGAGCGCCGCCTCGAGCCGCGCTGGCCCGGCGAGAGCAAGTCGAGGGACCCCTACTTTGCCACGGACTGATTAGCTTATAGGCTCGTTCGGCTCCGTAAGTGCTTCGCGGAGCGAAGCTCAGGATGACGCGGAGAACAATTACTGCTTGTAAACTTTCCCATCTTTCATCACGAACTGAACATGCTCCAGCACGCTGATGTCCTGCAATGGATCGCCTGCCACCGCAATCACATCAGCATACTTGCCGGGCTTGATGTCGCCGACCACGTCGGAATGCCCCAGCAAGTCGGCGGCCGAGGTGGTGGCGGCCTGGATCGCCTCCATCGGCGTCATCCCGTACTTCACCATGAAGGCGAACTGCCGGACGCTCCGGTCGTAAGGACAGACGCCGGCGTCGGTCCCAAACGACAGCTTGACCCCGGCTTTCACCGCTTTACGGAAGTTCTCCCGATGGATCTGTCCCATCTCCGCGTCGTGCTGCAGAAAGTCCTTGGGTATTTTCCCCAGCCTGCCCGCCTCCTGGATGCACTCTTCATCGTAGATATCCATGTCCAGATAGGTGCCGTGCTGTTTGGCCAGGGCGATGCCTTCGTCGTCGATCAGGGTGGCGTGCTCGACTGAGGCCACGCCCGCGCGGATCGCATTCTTGATTCCCATGGGCGAGTGGGCGTGTGCCTCCACGCGCAAGCCGAAGTGCGCAGCTTCATCTACCGCCGCCTGCAACTCTTCCAAAGTGAATTCCTGCGACTTCGGATTGCTGCCATGGGTGAGCACGGCGCCGCTGGAGAGCACCTTGATGTGGTCCGCTCCGTCGTGCACCAGTTGACGAATGCGCTGCCGTACTTGCCACGGGCCGTCGGCTTCGCCGTAGTGCAGGTTCCAGGGCAGTGTGATGTCCGGCGCGTATCCGGTCATCGCGCCCGCGCCGCCGGTGATGGTCACGTAGGCCCCGGCCACATACATGCGCGGGCCTTCAATGTAGCCCTGAGCGATGGCATCCCGCATGGCAACATCATTCAACGCGCGGTAAACGCCTACGTCGCGCACGGTAGTGAAGCCTTCTCGCAGAAAAGTGCGGGCGTTGGGCACGGACTCGAAAGCAATCTCGGCCGAAGTCTTCCTTAGCACTTCGAAAGGATCGCCATTCTCGTCAAAGACATCCGCCAGGTGGGTATGGCAATCGATCAAGCCGGGCAACACCGTCATCTGCGAGAGATCGATGATCGTGGCATCGGCCGGAATGGCGAGGCCCTTGCCCACTTGTTCAACCTTGTTGCCACGGATAAGGATGACCTGATCGCTGAGCTCGGTGCCGGCCTGGGGATCTACCAGGTGTCCGGCTTTGATCGCCGTTACCTGAGCCACCGCTCCGGCACACCACAGCCCCAACCCCAGCATTAAAGCGAGAGTCTTCTTCACTTGCCTCACCTCATTCTCTTGATTTTGTGGCGAAAGATTTCAGCGCTCAGATTCGAGGTCAGTCCGCGGCGGCGGCTGTCGTTTCCACGCCGCTCTTCAAATCGGCTGCGAGTAACCGGTGAAACAGATGCTCGCCGGCCTCCCGACGCACCGACAGCCTGCCCGCTCCGTAAGCGCGCGACTTCAGACCGCGCTGCACCGCCTCGCAGATGCCCAGGTCTTCATCCTGTACCCGGGCGCCCACGGCCACGCTCTGCTCGTTGTACTCGCGGCGGGCCTGGCTCACATCTGCAAAATAGAAATCGAAAATCACGCGGCAATGATCGACGTCGAGCGGCAGCACCAGGTTCGTGTCCATGTAGCCTTCGTAGCAATTGATCATCAGGTTGGGGTATTGCCAGAAGTACCAGGCACGATCGCCCTGGCGCGTGGACGCGGTGGCGGCATCGTCCGTCCCGGACACCATCGGGCTCGATTGCAGGCAGTAACGGTCCTCGTTCTCGATGGTGTACGCCTTGTAATCGAGCACCGAGCTCAAGCCTTTATGCAGGTGCGGAACGTGATATCCGCCGTCGAGGTAGTTATCGACAAATACCTTCCAGTTGCAGTGGATGTCGTAAGAGCGGCTATCGAAGTAATGCAGTTTGCTCACGCCCAGCGGGGCCACTTTCTTGACCAATCCGCCAAGAAAATCCTTGAGCGGGAGAGCCTGGGGATCCAGGTTCACGAAGACAAATTTTTCCCAGGTTTCCGCCTTCACGGGTAGCAGTCCGTTCTGCTGGCGCTCAAAATCCTTCACGCCGTCGAATTCCGGCATGCCCTTTAGAGACCCGTCCAGACCGTAGTTCCAGCCATGATAGGGACAATGCAGAATGGAAGCCTGCCCGCAAGGCTCCGTCACCACGGCGGCGGCATGGTGGCGGCATACGTTGTAAAAACCGCGCAGCACTTCGTCATTGCCCCGCACCACCACAATGGGCTCGCTGGCGACGCTGGCAGTCACGAACTGGCCGGGTTTTTCCACCTGCTCCACCCGTCCCACCATTTGCCAGGTCTTGCTGAAAACGGTCTGGCTCTCCAGTTCGGCAATGCGCGCGTCCACATACCAGGGCGCGGGAATGGTGGAAGCATCCGGCAGCGCAGCCTGGTCGTTGTACTGCGCGAGGATTTCTCTCACCGGCATGTGCCTGTTATTCATGCTCCGATCGCCCTTTTCAGCACGTCCAGAAATTGGGTGATACGAGCGTCTTTCTTCTCCTGGGGATCGCCCTGGCGCCGGAACAGTCCCGGATCCAATTCTTCCGTGAGCAGCGCGTCCTGGAAGCGCTCCATGGTCCAATCCAGAATGGAAACCATCATGTCCTGGTCCATTTCACGAAGAAGTTCGCCGCGCTGCACTCCGTAGCGCACGAAGGCGACGGTGCCATAGGGATCTTCCGCCATCAGAAAGCGGTTGATTTCGCGCTTCAGCGTGAGGTCGGTGCCGTAATTCCCCAGCAGGGAGACCCGGTAAGGAATCCAGTCCTCATGCAGCAAGTGTTCGGTACTTACCAGCCAGTAACGCAACACCTCAAAGAAGCCGCGCTCCCGCACCTCCGCGGGCGCGTCGAGGTAGCGGGGCAAGGATCGCACCGCCTTTTTGTAGACTTCGAAAAACAGGCCGTCCTTGCTGGCGAAATGCTGGAAGATGGATCCTTTGGCGATGCCCAGCGCGGCTGCGATATCTCCGACCCGGGCAGCATGGTAGCCCTGCTCGGCAAAATGGCGCATGGCAGCTTCAACGATTCGGGTTCGCTTTCCTTCG
The DNA here is from genome assembly GCA_050745885.1 of Terriglobales bacterium. Taxonomy (GTDB): domain Bacteria; phylum Acidobacteriota; class Terriglobia; order Terriglobales; family Acidobacteriaceae; genus JAIQFF01. The sequence goes on along the minus strand of JBOGLD010000209.1, from coordinate 10,438 downwards.
GACCGGGGCCGGGGCGGCATGCTGCGATAACGCGGGGGGGAGACAAGGCTGCTTCCAATTCCACTCATATTGACCTCAAGTCATAAGACTCTACAGAAACTCGGCCTGATTTTCAATTCTGTTTATTAATGCGATGAGGTAATGTATGTTGCTCGCAGGGGCAGGGTCATAACTTCGGGTCATAAACGTGCCGTCGTCTTCGTCTGCAAAAATTTATGATGCCATCGTGGTCGGCGGCGGGCACAATGGCCTGACCGCGGCAGCGTATCTGGCGCGGGCCGGGCTCACCACCCTGGTGCTCGAGCGCCGCGATATTGTCGGCGGCTGCTGCGTCACGGAAGAAATCGCCCCCGGATGCCGCGTTTCCACCACTTCCTACATTGCCAGCATGTTGCGGCCAGAGGTGATTTCGGACTTGCGCCTGGGCGAATACGGGCTGCGCATGGTTCCCTGCGATCCCGCCATCCAGGTTCCCTTCCCCGACGGTCACCTCGTCCCCTGGTGGGCGGACCGCGAACGGGCGAAAGCGGAATTCAAAAAGATTTCCGCCCGCGATGCCGAGACTTTTGTCCAGGTCGACGATCGCCTGAAAAAGCTGGCGCGCTACCTGCAACCGTTCTTCATGGAGCCCCCGCCCGAGATTGACACCCGAAGCATGCGCGGCTGGACTGACCTGTTTCGCGTGGGAAGAAAATTCCGCGGAATTTCGAGCCACGAAGTTTCGCAACTGATTTCCTTTTTGACCGGAAGCCTGGGCGAATTTCTCGATCACAATTACGAGTCAGAAAAAATAAAGACCATGTTCCTGGCCAACAACGTCTATGGCAAGCATGGCGGGCCTTATCAACCGGGCACAGCCATCGGTCTGCTCTTTCACTTGCTCAGCGGCGGCGAGCACGAACTCCAAGGCTTCTACGGACACGTGATGGGCGGCATGGGCGCCATCACCCAGGCTCTGGCGGCTTCCGGACGAAAGTTGGGAGCGGAAATCCGGACATCAGCGCCGGTGGCGCAAATCGATGTCCGCGACGGCCGGGCGCGCGGCGTCGTGCTGGACGATGGCACCGAGATTCGGGCCCGCATCGTGCTCTCGAATGCGGATCCCAAACGCACCTTCCTAAAGATGGTAGCGGCATCCGAGCTGCCCAACGAGTTTCTGCATTCCATTCGCGGCATCAAGATGGAAGGCCCCTGCGCCAAGGTAAACCTGGTGCTGGATGCCGAACCGCGTTTCACCGGAACCTCTCCGGATGCGACCGCTCTCGAGCGCACCTTCTACACCCTGGTGCCCTCTTTGGCCTTCGCCGAACGTTGCTACGACATCGCCAAGTTTGGCGAGATTCCCGAAGAGCTGTGGGTGGACTGCGTGGTTTCATCGAATGCCGACCCGTCTCTCGCACCCGTGGGCAAGCACATCCTGACCTGCTTTGTGCAGTACGTTCCGTATCATCTGCGTGAGGGCAATTGGGACGACAACCGTGAACTGCTGGGCAACCGGGTGATCGGGAAAATTGCCGAGTACGCACCCAACGTGCCCAATGCCATTGTGGCGCGCCAGGTGCTGACGCCGCTCGATCTGGAGCGTACCTACGGATTGACTGAAGGCAACATCTTCCACGGCGACCTTCGCCTGGAGCAGTTGTTCTTCATGCGCCCGGTTGCGGGATGGTCGCAGTACCGCACGCCTGTGGACGGCCTGTATTTATGCGGAGCCGGCGCGCATCCCGGCGGCGGTGTCACCGGAGCTCCCGGCCACAACGCGGCCCACCAGGTGTTGCGTGACTGGAAAAAAGGCCGGCTGAAAGAGGACGCCGCGTGAACAGCAGAACTGAGATCCGAGAACTGGCAACTGAAAACTGGCGATTGATTCTCAGAGTTGGAGCATCGATTCCGATCCGTAGATCGACCGAGGTTTTCCCGGCATGACTTCCGATTCCAAAGCCGGTTCGCGGAGGGACGCCAGGACAACGACGGCCGACATCGTGATTCTCGGCGCCGGTGTGATGGGCGCGTCCATCGCATTCCACCTCGCCCAGCGGCGCGCGGGAAAAATCGTGGTCATCGACAAAGGCCACGTCGGCCAGGGAGGCAGCGGACGCTCCTCCGCGCTGATCCGCATGCACTATAGTTACCCGCCCGAAGTGCAGCTCGCGCTCATGAGTCTGCATATGTTCGAGCACTGGCGCGATACAGTCGGCGAAGAAGGAGACTTCCGCAAGACCTGGTTTGTACGCATCGTTCATCCCGGTGAGACCGGCCGGCTCAAGCAGAATGTGGAGATGCAGCGCAGCCTTGGCGTGAAGGTGAAACTCATCGATCGGGTCGAACTCAAAGAACTGGAGCCGGACTGGACGGTGGACGAAGTCGAACTGGCCGCCTATGAACCCGACTCAGGCTACGGCGACGGGGCTGGAGTGGCCAATGATTTCCTCACTCGGGCCCGGGAGCTCGGGGTCACGTACTTGTCGAAGACCCGGGCAGTGGAATTTCTGGTGGAAGCCGGCCGGGTGCGCGGGGTGAACACCGATCAGGGCAAGATCGCCGCTCCGATAGTGGTTGCAGCCGCTGGGCCCTGGACCGGGCCGTTGTTTCAGCCCATCGGAATCGAGCTCCCGATTGAAACCGAATATCACCAGGTTGCGATCCTGAAAAACGCTCCCGACATGAGAGGCGGCGGTTGCGCCTGCATCGACTCGGTCAGCGCCACCTACTTCCGCTCGGACGCGCAGGACAAATTTCTGATCGGCGATTTCTACGGCCAGCGCGGCGCCGACCCGGACAATTTTCCGCAGCGCGCGTCGGATGACGGATTGGAAGAAATCATCGAGCGGGCCAGCCACCGCGTTCCGAAGCTGGAGAACGCGGAAGTCATGCGCGGGGTCACCGGCGTCTATGACATGACTCCTGATTCGCGCCCGCTGCTGGGAGAAATCTCCAGCGTTGCCGGATTGTATGTTTGCGCCGGCTTTTCCGGCATGGGTTTCAAGATTTCCCCGGCGATCGGCCTGGTGATGTCAGAATTGTTGCTGGACGGGCGCGGCAAGACGGTCGATATCAGCTCGTTTTGTCCCGGCCGCTTCGCCGCGGGCAAACCGATCAAAGCAGAGTTCGAGTACAAAGACGATTAGCTTTTCCAGAACCTTGTCATCCTGAGCGGAGGCTTTCCCTTCGCTTGCGAAGGGAAAGCCGGAGTCGAAGGACCCCTGGCGGACAGATGCAGCTGGTGAACCTGGGATTAGACCTCCGCAACCTGCGATGCCAGGGCGCCATACAGCGGTGGTTTCGCTTATAGGGGTCCTTCGACTCCATGACTGCTTCGCGAAGCGAAGCAGTCGCTGCGCTCAGGATGACATTGGGGAACAGCATGACATTGGGAAATGATGGGTGTGAAAAACCTCAAGGAGCACTTAATGGTGAAGAAGAAAGGTATTCTCGAGCGGCTTAAGGACGGTCCTGTCCTGGGCGACGGAGGTTATCTGCTGGAATTGGAAAAGCGGGGATGGGTGCGCGCGGGCCCGTTCACTCCGGAAGTGGCTCTGCTCCATCCCGGCGCGCTCCGCGAATTGCACGTAGAGTTCCGCGAGGCCGGCGCGGATGTTCTGCAGGCGCTAACCTTTTACGCCAGCCGCGACAAGCTGGCTACGGTCGGCCTGGAGAACAGGCTGGAAGAACTGAATCGCGCCGCCGTGCGCATCGCGCGTGAAGTGGCCGGAGACAAGTGTCTGGTGGCAGGCAACCTGAGTCTTACCTGGATGTACGAGCCCGATAGTCCTGCGGCCGCGGACCGGGTGCGCAAGACCTTCGATGAACAACTCGCTGTCCAGGTCGACGAGGGCGTGGACTTCATCATCGGCGAGACTTTTTCATGGCTGGGCGAGGGCTTGATCGCGGTCGAGCGGGCCAAGAAAACCGGCCTTCCAGTGATGGTAACCATCTGCTTCGAAAATAAAGACGAGACCGCGGATGGCAAGTCCGCCGCCGAATCCGCCAAAGCGCTCCTGGATGCCGGGGCTGACATCGTCGGCATGAATTGCCTGCGTCCTCCGGAACACACCCTCGGCGCCATGGAACAGATGCGCGAAGCGGTCTCCGGCTATCTCGCCTGTCAACCTGTAGCGTACCGTACTCCCAAGGACCGGCCCGACTTCACCAGCTTGCCGGAATTCCCCCTGGCGCTCGATCCGCTGCAACTTACCCGGAAGGAAATGGGCGACTACGCGCTCCGCGCCCATGAAATCGGGATCAACTACATTGGTTCCTGCTGTGGCTCGGTCGCGATCCACGTTCGGGAAATGGCACGCGCGCTGGGCAAGCTCTCGGAAGACGGACGTGTCTGGAAGAAGGGTGGAGAAAAGCCGATGTCAGCCTACGAGTATTACGGGCACGACCAGGTCGCCGCGAAAAAATAACTCACGCCAAAAAGGGGGCCGGTGTGGCATCGCCTCGCCACGAGCGAGCTATTCCGCTACAAACAGGTTCTCGGCGAAAGGCCATTCCTGATCAATCCATTGCTCTTTGCAGGAAAAGCCCGCGGCCTCGGCGATGTGGGACATTTCTTCGGGGCAATACTTGTGGCTGCTCTCGGTCCAGATCGTTTCACCTTCGCGAAACGACACCTCCAGGTCCGCCCGGGGAATCGTGACCGTCTGCTCTTGCCGCGAGCGCAGGTGCATCTCCACGCTGCGCGCGTCCGGATTGAAGCGGGCGACGTGCTCGAATTGTTGCAACACGAAATCCGCATCGAGATCCCGATTGACGCGGGCCAGCAGATTCAGATTGAATGCCGCCGTCACCCCCAGCGGATCGTCGTAGGCCGCCAACAACTGCGGAATGGGCTTTTCCAGGTCGGTGCCCAATAGCAGCGAATCGCCCGGCTGCAATACCCCGCGCACTCCCCGGAGGAAGTTTGCCGCCGCCGGCCGGTCGAAGTTTCCAATCGTGCTGCCCAAAAACAGCACCAGCAGTTTCTGGCCTTCGCGACGCCGCGCCGCCACTTCGACCAGGCCATCGAGATATTCGCGCTCGAAGCCCACGATGCTCATGCAATCGATATCGCCCAGCTCACGCTCACACATGGCCAAAGCGGTAGGGGAAATTTCAATCGGAAAGTAAGAGACATGCTGTTGGCGGCAAAGCGCTTTCAGCAGCCAGCGTGTTTTCTTGCCGCTGCCACTGCCCAATTCGGCCACGGCTACGGGTCCGGGAACCTGCTCCACGATGTCGCAAGCATGGCGCCGGAGCAACCGCTCGTCCGCCCGGGTCAGACCGTACTGCGGTAAGACGCTGATGACTTCAAACAAGGCCGAACCGACATCGTCATAAAGATACTTGGAGGGCAATTCCTTCTGCCCGCCGCCGGTCAGTCCGGCGCGCACTTCCGTGGCAAATTCCAGCGTGGGATCGGCGGTGATGGCCTGGGTCAGCATGAAATGCCCCTTGTGATTCATCTAGTTCCTCACGCAGCGGAATCCCGCATAGACGTACTGATAGTGCGGCTGAAACCAATTTCGGAAAGACCGGCGAAGCATGCAGCTCGCGGTGCGAGCGCTCCCACCCTTCAGCACGTAATGCTGGCCGTCAAAGAAGTTGGCGGAATAGCCGGGATAGAACTCAAATGGTTTGAAGCCAAGAAATGGCGCGAACACCGTGGCCGTCCACTCCCATCCGTTTCCCACCAGGTCGGCGACGCCAAAGGCGCTCTGTCCCTGGCGAAAAGCTCCGACCGGAGTGGGATCCCAGCTCTCGAAATCGAAATTTCCGAATCTGCGGTCCGGTTCCTGAGCGCCCCACGGGTACGGGCGCTCAGTTCCCTTCGGCGTGCCGTAAGCCGCCCGATGCCACTGCGCTTCGGTGGGCAGCCCCTTCCCCGCCCATCGCGTGTAGGCCATGGCTTCCGCGTGGCTGACATATACCGGCCAATCGAGCGGCAGAGGAACACTCTCAAACATGGTTCGGTACTGCCATTCGCCGCTGACGTGATTCCAGAAAGCCGGGTGTGAAATGTCTTGCTGAGTCTTCCACTTCCAGTTGGCTTCACTCCACAGGGCCTGGTTTTGATAGCCCCCGGCATTGAGAAACTGGAAATATTCCCGGTTGGTCACTTCATATTGATCGATGGCGAATGCGGGCACTGCGACGGTGTGCGATTCGTACTCATTGTCCCAGCCAAACATGCTGGATGGACGGCGTGCCAGGCCGAGCGTGGCATTGCCTGCCGGAATCTCGACCATTCGTGGCGTAATCGGGCGAACCACCAATTCAGGCAGACGCGGCTTGTGGACTTTGTGGTCGAACGACAACTGGTGCAGCATGTAGGCCAGTGTTTCCGCGTGCATCAGCCGATGTTCGATGGCTACATTGAGCAACTGGTTGGGCGCGAACCCCTCTGGCCCGCTCGGCTGAGATATCGTGGCGGCAGCCAGACCGTCGTCGAGGGCCTGCCGGACGTGACTCACGTAGTCCCGCACCTGGTCCAGAGTCGGCCAGTCGGAGGGCTGATCTGAAGGCAATCCGCCATCCACCGGATCGATGCCAAACGCAAACAGATTGTCAAATTCCGAGTGGAAGCTGATCCGTTTCAAAACGCGCGCGCGCAACAAATTCCAATCGAAGGCTTCCAGATGCCCAATATAGAAGATGATGCGGTGCCTCTCTGGAATCGGACGTTCGTAGAGGAACTCAGGCTTGACCTGCGCGAAGACGCGATCCGACTCGTCTCGTGCCCGCTGAAGACGACCCAGCAGATCCTGTTGGACCTCGATTCGAGTCTGGGCCGCACGCGCTACGGCCTTCTGGTTCTTCATTGGGGCACACCTCCGCCTGGCGTCGTAGACCTATTCAGATGATCGAGCCAACGAAAAGTTGCTCACATTGTTGTGGATAAATTTTGTGACCAGCCTAAGGTTAGGGCCGCGGGCGGTAAGACGCTGAATCGGAAAGCGGCGCGTGAAGCAGCGCCCTAGACGGAAACCGACTGATATTCCTGGTACGCACCCTTGAAATCGGTGATTTGATGATTTCCCTCAAAGTGCCAGACGCGGGAGGCCACTTCATCGATCAAGTCTTCGTCATGCGTACACAAAAGCACCGTTCCCTGATAGCGCTGCAATGCGATGTTGAGCGCGTTAATCGATTCCAGATCCAGATGGTTGGTCGGTTCGTCGAATACGAGAACGTTCGGTTTCTGCAGCATGAGCTTGCAGAAAATCAGCCGCGCCGCCTCGCCGCCGGACAGGACTTCGGTGCGCTTGTCGCCATCTTCCCGGGGAAACAGCATCTGTCCCAGTAGGCCGCGAATCTCTTCATTGGACGCTCCAGGGTCCCACTGATGAAGCCATTCGAAGGCCGTCATCCCCGGCTGAATCAATGCCTTGTGGTCCTGGGCAAAATATCCCACAGCAGCTTCATGCCCCCAGATAACTTTTCCGCCGGTCAGGAAGGGCCCGTCATATCCGCTGGTCTGGCGCAGTTCGGCTTCCGGAACCGTGGGAGAATTTGCCAGCAGGGCATTCAACAGGGTCGTCTTGCCCGCGCCGTTCCGGCCCATCAGCGCAATTTTTTCTCCGCGCACGATGCTGGCGGTAAAACCACGAATCACTTCCGCATCGCCGTACGACTTGCTCACGCCTTCCAGTTCCAGAACGTGCTTTCCGGACGGCCGTTTCTGTTCAAACTTCAAATAAGGACGCTGGATGTTCGATCTTGCCAGTTCCGTCACCTGCAGGCGCTCGACCTCCTTGCGCCGCGACTGCACCTGGCTGGAACGGGTTCCAGCGGAGAAGCGGGCAATGAATTCGTTCAGCTGCGAAATCTTCTTCTCCCGCTGCGCGTTTTGCGATTCGATCTGCGAGCGCACCTGGGTCTTCGCCACCACCATGTCGTCGTAAGTGCCGGTGTAAGTGATGATGGTCTGGTAGTCGATATCGGCGATATGGGTGCAGACCCGGTTCAGAAAATGACGGTCGTGCGAAATCACGATCACCACGCCGTCATACTGATTCAGGAAACCCTGCAGCCAGTGGATGGAATCCAGATCCAGATAGTTGGTGGGCTCGTCGAGCAGCAGCGCTTGCGGATGTCCAAAAAGCGCCTGGGCCAGCAGCACGCGCACTTTCTGTCCGCCTTGCAGTTCGCCCATTTTTCGTTGGTGCAGAGCGTCGGGAATATCCAGGCCTTCGAGCAGGATGGCCGCGTCGCTCTCGGCGGAGTAGCCGTCTTCCTCTCCTACAATGCCCTCAAGTTCGCCCAGTTTCATGCCGTCCGCGTCCGTCATTTCCGGCTTGGCATAAATCCGGTCACGCTCTTCCATGGCCGCCCACAAACGCTTGTTGCCCATGATGACGGTATCGAGCACGCGATACTTGTCGAAGGCAAACTGGTCCTGGCTCAACACTCCCAGCTTTTTGGGGCGGACCACGGTTCCCTTTTGCGGTTCGAGCTCGCCGGTCAGCAGGTTCATGAACGTAGATTTGCCGGCGCCGTTCGGGCCGGTCAGGCCGTAGCGCTTTCCCGGCGTAAAGCCGGTGGAGACCTCGTCAAACAGAACTTTAGCGCCGTAGCGCATCGACACATTACTAACTGAAATCATGGTATTTACGGGAACTGCGGGGAATTACCCAACGGGGGGACGCAGCTTCTCTATTAAGAATATCACGAGGCCTGCCGCCCGATGGGTTTCCCCAAGCCGAAAGTAACAGAGCGGGGGAAAGACTTGAGCCGAGCACAGACGGTGCCCCATTCATTATCCCGTCGTTTGCGAAATGAGCGGGGTCGCACTCCCTATCCCGCTTGGGATTTGAAAGAGATGAAGGCGCCTTCTTCAGGCGCACCCCGCGAAGCTTTCGCGCGCGCGACCGCCCGAAAGGCGACTCCCACCACTTCCGCCAGCGAGAAGGAGTTTCAGGCTCACTTCAACCACGTAGTCGCTCCATTCGGGGTCGCCGGTCACCAGAACCGGGTTGGTCAGCGCTCAACTCGTTGACCAGATGCTGCTCCAGATAAGGCTTCCGTTTTCGTCGCCTGCCCCACGCATCCAATATGAGTGTTGCTGAAATCAACCGTTAACATTTCTCGTTTGACATTGTCCTGCATTTCCTTCAGTGTCCTGTGTCGCCGCCTCATGAACGGGCCAGAGCCTACATCACTACAGGGAGAAAACATGTTCGCCAAGCCCACCGGGAGAAGAAACTTCCTGAAACTTACCGGAGTCGGCATCGCCGGTTCCGCGTTGGCAACAGCCGCGACGGTCCATGCCGCGCCTGCTGGAGCAAAGACAAACTCTGCTACCCGCGACACCTTCGACGTTAGAGCTTTCGGAGCTACGGGCGATGGCAAAACTCTGGATACGCCCGCCATCAACCAGGCCATCGAAGCCGCATTCGGCGCGGGCGGAGGCGTCGTTCGGTTCCCGGCCGGAACTTATCTCTGCTACTCCATCCACCTGAAGAGCCACATTACGTTAGCTCTTGACCCGGGCGCGACCATCGTGGCTGCAGACGCGCCGGTCGCGGACGCCAGCGGCGGCTATGATCCGCCCGAGCCCAACCCCTGGGACAAATTTCAGGATTTTGGCCACAGCCACTGGCACAACAGCCTGATCTGGGGCGAAGACCTGGAAAATATCTCCATCGAAGGCCAGGGCCTGATTTGGGGCAAGGGTCTGAGCCGCGGCGATCGCGACGTCATCCTCGCCGCGGGCATCGGCAACAAATCCATCAGCCTGAAAAACTGCCACAACGTGACCTTGCGCGACGTCTCCATCCTGCACGGCGGCCATTTCGCCATCCTGGCCACCGGAGTGGATAACTTCACCATCGACAATCTGAAAATCGACACCAATCGCGACGCCATCGACATCGATTGCTGCCGCAACGTGCGGGTCTCGAATTGCAGCGTCAACTCGCCCTGGGACGACGGTATCTGCCTGAAAGATTCCTACGGCCTGGGCTTCGCGCGCTCCACCGAACACGTCACCATCACCAACTGCTACGTCACCGGAGGCTACGAGGAAGGCACCATGCTCGATGCCACCTACACGCGCTTCGCCCCCGATTTCAAAGTTCCCCGCAACGGACGCATCAAGTTCGGCACCGAAAGCAATGGCGGCTTCCGCAACATCACCATCTCCAACTGCGTCATTGAGGATTGCAAGGGAATCGCGCTCGAGTCGGTGGATGGCGCGATACTGGAAGACGTCGCCATCACCAACATCACCATGCGCGACATCGTCGATGTACCCTTCTTTCTTCGACTGGGCAGCCGGATGCGCGGCCCTGAAGGAACGCCGGTAGGAGAATTGCGGCGGGTGCTCATCAGCAACGTTGTTGTCTCGAACTGCGCTTCTCGCCAGGCCACTCTCATCTCCGGAATTCCCGGTCATGACATCGAAGACGTCAAGCTGAGCAATATTCTGGTGCTGCATCGCGGGGGCGGCACCAAG
>JBOGLD010000208.1:0-3275 GCA_050745885.1 Terriglobales bacterium | reverse complement strand
GGTTCATGCAATCAAAGCAGATTTTTTCATGCTCGTTGCCCGGCAGGCGGAGCATTTCCAACGCCAGAAATTCGACGGCCCGCAACAGCTCCCCGCCACGTTCGAGCAGCAGCGGAGAATCGGGCCCCACGAATTCCACCAGAATTTCGGGGCGCTCCCAGTCCCGCTGTTCGGCCAGCGGCGGGTCCACCGTGATGCGATACTTCAGCCGCAATCCACCGTTGGCGACGATCCCTTTCAGCAGATCGTTGATCTTGTTGGCGGCGGCGATTTTGTCGGGAATGGACACAGCTTCTAGCTTCTAGCTCCTGGCTTCTAGCTCCTGGCTCCTAGCTCTGTCACTTCCGCTTCAGCCAAAAGGCTTAGCTAGAAGCCAGCAGCTAAACGCTAGAAGCTTACTTCTCTTTCTTCCTCGCCCTCTTCAGCGCAATCTCCCGCATCTCCCGGCCCAGGCTGGTGCGATTCATCACTGCCTGTTGCACAATTGCGACCAGGTTGCCTTCGGACCAGTACAGGCACAAGCCGGCGGCCAGGTTCCAACTGATGACGCCCAACATCAGCGGCATCATGAAGGTCATCATTTTTTGCTGCGACGGGTCCATCCCCGGCTGCGGCGTCATGCGCTGGGTCAGCAGCATGGTGATGATAATGCCGATGGGCAATAGATGCCACGGGTCGGGCGAAGATAAATCGTGGATCCAGAGCCAGTGCGCCTGCCGCAAGTCCAGGGCCGCGCCCAGCATGCTGTAGTAGGCGAACAGGAATGGCATCTGGATGACCATGGGCAGACAACCGCCCACCGGATTTACGCCCTCCGCCTTGTACAAAGCCGAGACTTCCTGATTCATCTCCTGCTTGCGCGGATCGCGCATGCTGTATTTCTTGTACTTTTCCTGGATGGCCTTGATCTGCGGCGCCACCTTCTGCATCTTGAGCGCCGATTTCATGCTGGAGATACGCAGCGGCAACAGGGCCACATTGATGATCAGCGTCTGGACCACGATGGCCCAGCCCCAGTTATGCATCCATCCGTAAGTCCACTTCAGCCACAGGAACAACGGGCGGGCTATGATGCCGAAGAAACCAAAGTTGATCAGGGCGCGCAAATCCGGCGGCGCGCCGGTCAGGGTCGGAACCGACACCGACTCCAGAACCCCGAGTGACTTGGGCCCGACGTACACGCGTTCCACCGTGGAGCCGTGAAGGTTGCCCACGCCCACTCCCAGAACGTCTTCCTTGATGGTTTCGTTGGGCTTGGGATTGCGCGCGTCCTTGGGGATCTCAACCTGATGCCGCAACGTGACCATGGCCGCGTTCTGGATGTCGTCAGGCAGAAAGACCGCGGCGAAATATTGGTCCACCACTGCGGCCCAGTTGAACGGACCCTGTAATGTGGCCCCGCCGCTTACCTTCTTGATCGCGAGGCGCTCGGTTTTGTCGTTGTACTGGTGCTCAATGCTGCTGCCGGCGTAGGAGGACGCGCTGGCCTGATCGCCGAAGCCGGCCGGCCACATGGGAAAAGCGGTGACCTGGCTGCCCTTGGAAACTACCGAGGTTTCCGTGTGCACCACATACGTGTGATCGAAGCTCAGGGTCTTGCGGACTGCCACGTCCCCGTCAGCGTATTCGAAAGTGATCTCAGCCGGAGCGTGGATTACTTCAGGGCCGACCTTGGCGGCGGTTGCCCCGTGATCATAGGTCACGACATAGAGCGCGGAATTAATCTTGTTGAGCTGGACCTCGTCGTAAGTCCAGAGCGACATGGGATAACCGTACTGCGCAGCGGCTTTGCTGACCAGCTCCAGCGGCTTGCCCTGATCATCGTTGTACTTTTTAAGAATCCAGGACTTGACCAGGCCGCCGCGGTTGGTGAAGGTCACGCGATAAAGATCGTTTTCAATGACCGTTTCCGCTTCCGCCGCCGCTTGCTTGGTGACGCCCGCGGCGGGAACCGGAACCTGGGCCGCGGCTGCGGGCGCCGGCGCAGCCGCAGCAGGTTGGGCGGAAGGCTGGGCGGCGACCGGAGTTGCCGGCGTGGCCGGCGTCGAAGTCTGGGGCAAATACTTTTTCAGCAGCGGTTGGAACAGAATGATTACCAGGAAGGTGAGCGCGAACACCAGGAGCAGCCGGCGCTCCATCCCGGGATCTTGTTGAGGATTGTTGAAGTCAGGCAAATTCGCTACTCAGTGACCGCACAATTGGCAGGCGGCGTTGCGCACGGCGTTACGCCGTTAGCGTTGGATTTTGCGGCGGATACCTTCACCACCGGATCGTAACCGCCCGATACAAAAGGATGGCAGCGGAGCACACGCCACATGGCCATCGCCCCGCCCCGAAACACACCATAGTGGTCCACCGCTTCCATGGCGTACTCGGAGCAGGTGGGCACGTACCGGCAGGCCGGCAGCAACAATGGCGAGAGCGCCCACTTGTATCCGCGCAACACAGAGAGCACGAAACTTCTGGCTTTGAGGTTCATCTTTTTCCTGACGATTTTTCGATGACTTCAAACGCCCGCCGAATCTCGCTCTGCACATCGACAAACGCGGCGGTCAGGAGCGACTTCTTGGGATTGATCACGATATCGACCGCCGCCGGAATCATCCCGTGCAGTCGAACCGCCTCCCGCAGGCGCCGCTTCATGCGATTGCGCACCACCGCGCCGCCCAACACTTTTCCCACCGTAAATCCGACGCGCGCGCGTTCAGATTTCTCGCACGGCAGGTAAAACACGGTCATGTGGGCGGCGAAATGCCGGCGCCCCTGCTTGTACACTCGCTCAAAATCCGTGTGCCGGAGCAAACGCACGCTGCGTGGGAACGGGCTGCGCTTGCCGGATACGGACATGTCGGTGCCGCCGTTCGCCGCCAGAGCGTTCACTCCACGTCTCAACCCAGGTTGCGAAGCTTCCGCGGATTCCGGAAAGGGAGAAACACTACTCACGGAAGCCGGGTTTAACCGACACCCGCTTGCGGCCCTTGGCGCGCCGGCGCGAAATTACCGCGCGGCCGGCCTTGGTCTTCATCCGCGTACGAAATCCGTGCGTCTTCGAGCGGTGACGACGGTTGGGCTGGAATGTGCGCTTGGGCATGAAAAATCGCTGCTCCTCATGAACTGAGTCTCTTTGAAAGCGAACGAGAAGTATAAATGAGTGCACGCAGCCGGGCAAACCGGGAAAGGCTCGAGGATGTGGGGCGGGCGTCCCCGCCCGCCGCTTTTGCCGTTGCCCTTGCTCTCCAAATTTTCCATTTCCGCAGGGCCATACGGCCCTCGAT
>JBOGLD010000207.1:0-8073 GCA_050745885.1 Terriglobales bacterium | reverse complement strand
GCGCCCAGAACCTGCCTCTGGCCGGCCTGCTGGATGAAAGCGATCACCCGCAAATTCGCCGGATCCGCTTTGGAAGGGAGCTTGACTTGAACGTCCTGCGAGAAAGCTTCTCCCGGCTGCATCCTTCCAATTTTCGTGAGACTCTCGACCACATCCACATGACTCAGGCGACGGCCGTCATTTTCGCCTCGCAGTACCTGCGACTCCGCGTGGTTCAGGGCCACAACCAGGTAGAGATCGGCCTTGTCCGCCTTGAGTGTCTCCGGCAAAGCATCGGCGTCGATGTGCGCCCGCAGTATTTTCGCGGCGGTGTCCAAGGAGATCCCTGTAATCCTTACTGGAACCTTCCGCTGGGCCAGAGCCTTTGTCACCGCCTGGCTTGCCGACCGCGAATCGTTGCCGACGAACTGGGTAGTGCCGTCGACCACCATCTGCGGCGTGTAAACGCTGCTCAAACCAAAACGGTCGGAATAGGTACTCTGGCGATCGCTGAAGAAACGCGAAGAATAGGGGTCAGCCCAGCCGAGGTGGTTCCAGTAATCCACGTGTTCACTGAGCACGATCAAATGAGCTCCTGGGACCGGTTGGGTACGATCCAGTTGCTGCAGCAACGCGTCCGCAGGAGGACAACTGGAGCAGCCCTCGGAGGTAAACAGCTCCACCAGAACTGGGGCAGGGGTATTCCCGCGTGGGGTATCAGGGCTAGAACCGAAGATCCAGCCGGCAAGAGCAACCGCCAAGAACAAAGCCGATACCTTGATCATTCCACACCCGTCCAGCGCTGCGGGAAGTATCGCACGCTTCCGCAATGGATGTGCGAGCGGCGACAAAAGTTACAGCCCTGACTTGCTAGCCGGGCCCGCAGGCTTGCGCGCCCGTGGGCTATAATCACGAAATTCCACTCATCATGCGTGCACTGCTCTCGCTGTTCCTGTTGTTGTCGCTGTGCGCATCCGCCCAAAAGGCTGGTTCGAAGCCTCCGTCATCTCGATCCCCGGCATCCGCATTTTCAGTACCCCGGTTCAAAGATGTGGCCCGGGAGGCCGGCTTGACCGTTTCCCACATTTCCACTCCCGAAAAGAAATACATTGTCGAATCCATGAGCGGCGGGGCCGGCCTGATTGACTGCGATAACGACGGAAAACTGGACATCATCACCGTGAACGGCTCCACCATTGACCGCTATCGCCAGGGCGGCGATCCCATGATCACGCTCTACCATCAGGATGCGAATTTCAAGTTCACCAATATCACCAGCGCCGCGGGCCTGACTCGCAAAGGTTGGGGAATGGGCGTGGCGGTCGCCGACTACGATAACGACGGCCTGCCGGACATCTACGTCACCGGCTTTGGTGGGAATGCGCTTTACCACAACCTGGGCAATTGCAAATTTGAAGACGTCACCGACAAGGCCGGTGTGGCCGCCGGCGGCTTCAGCACCGGCGCGGCCTGGGCCGACTATGATCGCGACGGTTTCGTTGACCTTTACGTTTCGCGCTACGTGCATTTCGATATGGACCACTTGCCCACCTTTGGCAGCGACGAAAAAAATTGCCGCTTCAAAGGAATTCTCGTCCAGTGCGGCCCCTGGGGCATGATCGGCGAATCCGACCTGCTCTACCACAACCGCGGCGATGGCACCTTCGAGGAAGTTTCGAAAAAGGCGGGTGTGGAAGATGTAAACCGCTACTACGGACTGGGCGTGATCTGGGGCGACTACGACAATGACGGCTGGCCCGACCTGTACGTGGCCAACGATGCCGGTCCTAATTATCTGTACCACAACAAACACGACGGAACGTTTGAAGAAGTCGGCATGCTGTCCGGCATCGCCCTGGGCAACGATGGCCAGGGCCAGGGCTCCATGGGCGTGGACTGGGGAGACTATCTGCACCAGGGCCTGCTGTCCATGTTCGTCACCAACTTCCACGAACAGCCGGACACGTTGTACCGCAACCAGGGGAAAGAGGGATTTTCGGATGTGAGCTGGCCCGCCAGGCTGGCCCAACCTACTTTCCTCAAAGTGGGCTGGGGCACAGCCTTCTTCGATATGGATAATGACGGTTGGCTGGATATTTTCATCGCCAACGGCCACGTGTATCCGCAAGTGGATACGATTCCCGGCGGACTTTCCTACCGCGAACCCATCCAGTTATTTCGGAACCGGCGCGACGGCACGTTCCAGGATGTTTCCAGCACGCTGGCGGGAATTCCATTGGAAAGCCGGCGGGGAGCGGCGTTCGGCGACATTAACAATGACGGAAATATCGATGTGGTGCTGGTGAACGTCGGAGCGCTCCCCACCCTGCTGCTGAACCAGGGCGGAAACCATAATCATCGCGCATTGTTCAAGCTGGCAGGCACGAAGAGTAATCGATCGGCGATCGGAGCGCGAGTGACAGTCAGAGCAGGGAAGCTGGTGCAGTTCAGCGAAGTCCGCGCCGGAGGCAGCTACCTTTCACAGAACGATCCACGCTTGCACTTTGGCCTCGGAGCAGAGGCCAGAATGAGCCAAGTGGAGATCCGGTGGCCTAGCGGCAAAGTGGAAGTGCTGCGCGATCTCCCGGCAGACTTTATTTACACGGTGGTTGAAGGGCAGGGGATCGAAAGCAAAACTCCGTTGCCGCCGCCTTAACTTTCATTCCTGCTCCAGCATCTTCCCGAGCGTCGGCTTGTGCTTGTCGGTCTTCTTCTCCCGGCGGTCCGGTACCACACGTCCGGCTGGAGGCGCGCCGATCTGTACTCTTGCCATGGCCTTCACGTGATCGACTGCGCTGAACTTCTTCGGCTTGCGCTTCTTCTTCGCCATCGCCCACATCTTGCCATAGCTTGTGCGCGGCAAAGCTGCAATAATTGAAATGGACAGGAGATTGTTCGAAATCGCCCGGCGACGAACCGACCATGGAAGAGCGCGAATTTTTCGACGAACGGCCGGAGAAGAAGATGGCGACGCTGAACTGCCCGCATTGCCACCAGCCCGCCGAATACGAAGTGACCTGGATCGTTCGCACGAAGAAAAGACAACTGTCAGGACGAGCCGACGAACGCGATCGGGCCCGCTTTGCCAAGGCCCGCTCCTACATGCTGCGCAAGGACGATCTGATGGCCTGCAAAAACGTCCGCTGCCGCAAACGCTTCGAGATTTCCGGCGTGCAGTCCGTGGTCTTCACCGAGTAACCCGGCCAATCCAGCCGAAAACCGGGTGCCCTCTGAAGCTAGCTCAGGGAATGACCAGTTGCAGCTTCGCGTCTGCTCCCATGGGCCGGAAGGAGCCATCAGCCAGCGATACGTCAATGGTGTGCTTTCCCGGGGTCAACCCTTCAAATACCAGCCGGTTGGTCATGGGCAGGATGTAGGGGCCGTTGTCCACTCGGTACTGCAGATGCCCCATGCCGGAGCCGCTATCACGATAAGTGATGGGGTCGGTCAAGGTAACGTTCTTCACATCGACCTCCACCACCGCGATTCTGCGGGCGGCGTTCTTGTCCCGATCAGCCAAGGTCGCCTTGATCTGCGGCCCCTTCGCCGAGCCTTGCCACGAACCTTCTTGGGCAGTAGCCGGCGGGATCGCAAAGCAAACTAAAAACAACGCGAACGCCAGTCCTTGCCAACGAAGCATGCGCATCATGTTCCTCCTGTCACTATTTGGGCTTCTATTATACTTCCTCCTTCCGCTTGGCCGGTTGCTTTCTCCGGAAGCGGAGGCCGCTCTTCGGTGTTTCCCATCTCTCATTTATACTAAATAGTTTCGCTCCCATTTCGTGAGCACGGCAGGGAAGGAGCTGGGCCTTTGAAGATACTGGTCTGCATGAAACAGGTGCCGCAGAAAGATGCGCCGCTCAAATTGAACGAGTCCGGTACCTGGATCCGCGAAGACGTGTCGTACGAGGTCAATGAACCGGACGCCTTCGCCCTGGAAGAGGCGCTGCGTCAAAAAGAGAAGCACAGCGGGGAAGTCGTGGTCGTTACGGCCGGTCCGGCGCGTGCCCAGCAGGTGTTACGCGAAGCCCTGGCCAAGGGCGCGGACCGCGCCATTCACCTTGAAGACAGCGCCTTCGTCGGCCTGGACGCGTCGAACACGGCCCGCGCCCTCGCCGCGGCGATCAAAGACGAACAATTTGACCTCATCTTCACCGGCCTGCAGTCCGACGATTACGGCTATGCCCAAACCGGCGTAGTGCTGGCCGAATTGCTGGGCTGGCCGCACGCCACCATCATCATGCAAATCGAAAAAACCGACGGGGGTATCCGAGTCAAGCGCGAACTCGAAGCCGGCTATTTTCAGTTCGTGGATATGCCTCTGCCGGCCGTGCTCACCATCCAGTCCGGTATCAACAAATTGCGCTACGCCACGCTGATCGGCATCAAACAGGCAAAAAACAAGCCGCTGCGCAAGGTGACACTGGCCGAAGTCCAGGCGGCGATCGGCGCCAACCTGCAGAAAATCGAACGCCTGTATATTCCGCAGAAAACGAAGAACACCGAATTTCTGGAAGGCCCCCCAGGCGAAGTAGCGAAGAAGCTGGTGGAGAAATTACGAAACGAAGTGCGAGTCCTGTAAATCACTGGGAACCGAGAACCGAAATCTGGGAACTGTTTTTTTAGAAATTATCCGCCCAGACCTGTACCCGAGACGAAAAACATGCCTGATTCAATCCTCGTCATCGTCGAACAACGTGAAGCAAAGCTGAACCGCGTTTCGTGGGAGACCCTTGCCGCCGGGCAGGCGCTGGCCGCCGAAACCGGCTGGACTCTCGAAGCCGCCGTGGCCGGAAGCGGAGTTACAGCCTTTGCCAACGAAGTCGCAGGCAAAAAGGTTGCGAAGGTCTACGCCCTTGAGTCCGCGAAACTCGAACCCTATACTCCCGACGCCTTCACGGCCGCACTGAGGCAATTCATCGCAGCAAAGCAGCCCAGGCTGGTGCTCATGCCGCACACCTACCAGGTGCGGGATTTTGTGCCCAAGCTGGCCACTGCGATGGAGCGCACCGCGATCAGCGACTGCATCGGATACAAGAAAGACGGAGACAAACTGCTTTTTACCCGCCAGATGTTTCAGGGCAAGCTGGCCGCCGACGTGAGCTTTACCTGCGCCGCCCCATGGTTCGTTACCTTTCAGAACGGAGCTTTTCGCGGGGACAAGGTTGAATCCGGCCCCGCCGCCGCGCCCGTTGAAACCGTCAACGTCGAAATCGCCGACGAAGTTATCCGCAACAAACCGCAGGAAGTCTTCAAGGAAGCCAAGCAGGCCGTGGACTTGACCCAGGCTGAAATCATCGTGTCGGTGGGTCGGGGGATCAAAGAGAAGAAGAACATCGAACTGGCCAAACAGCTGGCCGATGCACTCGGGGGCGAGCTGGCGGCGTCGCGTCCTATTTGCGACTCGGGATGGCTCCCCATGGACCGCCAGATCGGATCCTCTGGACAAACGGTCGCGCCCAAGCTGTATCTCGCGCTGGGCATCAGCGGCGCCATTCAGCACATCGTCGGCATGAAGGGCGCGCGCACCATTATCGCGATCAACAAAGATTCAGAAGCCCCCATCTTCGAGATCGCGGATTTTGCCGTGGTGGGAAACCTGTTCGACATTGTGCCGCCGCTGATTGAGGAAGTGAAGAAGGCCAAGGCTGGGGGTTGAGAGTTATGCGCTTGGGTACATCGCCACCGGTAACCAAGCTTTCTTCTACTCATATCGCTCGTAAGCCACTAAAATAGGGCCCATGGAAATGATTCTGACAGCCGTCTATGAGCAGGTTCCGAAGAGTGAGGGCGACGGCTACGTCGCCTATGTCGAGGAACTGCCGGGCGCCATCTCCGAAGGAGACACGCTGGAAGAAGCCCGTGAGAATTTGCGTGACGCAGTCGAACTCCTGTTGGAAGCCAACCGCGAACTGGCCGGAAAGCGGTTGCCTGGCAAGAAAATCACTCGGGAAAAAATCACGGTCTCCGTCGCCTAAGAACGGTCGACAACCGTTCATCTGAATCCTTCTGGAGCCGGATGAAACGCCAAGACCTAATTCGACATCTGGAAGCGCACAGCTGCGTTCTTCTCCGCGAGGGCGCCAAACATAGCGTCCATCACAATCCCGGCGCCCAGCGAACCAGCACTGTCCCGCGGCATCGCGAAGTCAAGAATCTGACTGCGATTCGCATCTGCAAACAACTTGCTGTGCCTGATCCTCTTCGTTGAAATCTCCCAGCCGTATATCATAGGCAGGCGCCCCTCGTTTGTGGAATGAGGCCATCGCCGAATGCTGATTTTTCGCAAACCGCTTCCCAACATCGAACGACCCCAGATGCCAGCGGACGTAGTGATAATCGGCGGGGGCCCAGCCGGCATGGCTTGCGCCCTGCGGCTCTCGCAGCTTATTGACCAGCACAACGCGAACAATCCTGACTCGCAGCTCAGCAAGGAAAATATTTATGTCCTGGAGAAAGCCCGCGAGATCGGCCAGCACTGTCTGTCCGGAGCACTGCTCGATCCTCGCTCCATGCGCGAACTTCTTCCCGGCTTCGAGAAGGAAGCTCCGCTCGACGCCGAAGTGACCAAAGAAGCGGTCTACTTCCTCACTAAGAAAGGCAAATTCAAGTTTCCCATCACGCCGCCGCCCCTACGCGATCATGGCAACTACGTCATCTCGCTCAACCGCTTTGTAAAGTGGCTGGGGGGCAAGGTGGAAGAAACCGGCATCACGATTTTCACCGGCTTCGCCGGCTCCGAACTGCTGTTCGTCAATGAAGAGGCGGGCGATCGCGTCAGCGGCGTCCGCACCGATGACAAGGGCGTGTACAAGCAGAACCAGCCAAAATCGAACTTCGAACCGGGCTATGACTTGCAAGCCAAGGTGGTCATTCTTGCCGAGGGAAGCCGCGGATCACTCACCAAGCAGCTCATCGCGCGTTTCGCCCTCGAGCGCGATCGCAACCCGCAAACCTACGGACAGGGCATCAAGGAACTCTGGGAAGTCCCCCCCGGCCGCATCGCGCCCGGCGAAGTCATCTACACCATGGGATGGCCCCTGACCACCAAGGAATACGGCGGCGCCTGGATCTACGGCGGAAAAGACAATGTGGTTTCGCTGGGCTTCGTGGTCGGGCTCGACTATCCCGATCCGCGCCTCGATCCCCAGCGCGTGTTGCAAGAGTTCAAGAAGCACCCGTTCGTCGCCAAGCTTCTCGACGGCGGTAAGATGATCCGCTACGGCGCGAAATCGTTGCCCTACGGCGGCTGGTGGTCCATTCCGCCGCTGGCCGGCAACGGCTGGATGATCCTGGGCGATTCTGCCGGCTTGCTCAATTCGCAGCGCCTCAAGGGAATTCATCTCGCCATCAAGAGCGGCATGCTGGCCGCCGAGACTGCGTTTGAGGCTCTGAAGAAAGACGATTTCTCCGCTGCCAGTTTGAGCGATTTTCAGCGGCGGGTGGAAGCGAGCTGGATCAAAGACGAGCTCTGGAAAGTTCGCAACTTTCACCAGGGTTTCGAGCATGGTTTCTGGCGAGGCATGATCAACGCCGGCCTGCAGCAGTTCACCGGCGGACGCGGCTTGCGCAATCGCTACCTTTCGACCGCGGGATACCAGCGCCTGAAGAAGCTCGCCGAACTGCCCGCGGATGGCGGTGACGAAGCCCATCTTCTCGGTCCCGCGAAAGGTGACGGCAAGGTGACCTTCGACAAGCTCACCGACCTCTACCACTCCGGCACCAAGCACGAAGAAGACCAACCGGCGCACCTCATCATCCACGATACCGAGGTTTGCAACACGCGCTGCGTAAAAGAATTTGGCAACCCGTGCCAGAATTTCTGCCCCGCGAACGTGTACGAAATGGTGGACGACGCTACTCAGCCCAACGGCAAGCGCATCAGCCTGAACCCGTCGAATTGCGTACACTGCAAAACCTGCGACATCGCCGACCCCTACCAGATCATCACCTGGGTGCCACCGGAAGGCGGCGGCGGACCAAATTACGACGGGATGTAATGCCAGGGTCCGTGGGGGGAGGGTCGGAGCCTGCCCTCATCGAAACTTCTTTGCCACGGATCGCACGGATTGGCACGGATGAGTTGCGCTATCC
>JBOGLD010000206.1:0-3951 GCA_050745885.1 Terriglobales bacterium | reverse complement strand
TGATGTCTGATCCTGCCGGCACGAATTTCGCCATCGAGTCCGGCCAACGGTCGGGCGAACTGCCCGGGGCGTACACCAGCAACAAATCGCTGGTGGTGCCATGGGCCTCGATCCGGTCTTGCGGATCGCTAAGCGACGACGCGGTGAACGGCACGCCGACCGGCGCGTGGCGCAACCAGTTGGAATCCGGCGGCCGAATGTAGACCACGGCATGATGCACATACTGCGGGCTGGAAGGATGAACTTCCGCCATCTGAATCCATTTGTCTTCGGTGAAGTGCGTGGGCACAATCTCATAGGTGTATTCCACGTCACCGCCGGCCGGAATCGCGACCGGCTTCGGCATGGACAAGACGAGGTCCGGCTTCGCGATGTTCCAGCCTTCCGCCCAATGCGGGGATGGAGGCGCGTCGTGCGAATCGCCCGCCGGATCGCCGGCCGCGACCCATGCCAGCACGGTCGCAATCTGTTGAGGAGAGAGCGAAGGATCGTCGGAGAAATGTCCAAATCGCGGATCGGCAAACCACGGCGGCATGACTCGGCTCTGGACTGACTTCGCGATTGCCGGTGTCCATGGCCGGGTCTGTTCGTAGGTTACCAGTGGCATGGGCGCGACTTGGCCCGGCCGATGACAGCTCTGACAGTGGTCCTGCAGGATCGGAAGAATGTCCTTGTAGAAAGTTGGGGCTGGTTTGTCAGGCGATGAAGCGGAGGCGTCGGCGACCAGAATCTTCGCCGCGACGAAAGCCACCATCAGGCCCGAGAAAAGGCGCACGCTAGTAGTTTACAGGTGTGCGTGCTTTCCGATGGCAATTGCCCTGTCATGCTGAGCGGAGTCGGGGCGGTCGCTCGCGACCGACCTGACGCAGTCGAAGCACCCCTATTCCCTTCCACGCACTCATTACCACCGCCGCCGAAATCCCTCGCCCGATGAGTTCAGTTGTGCTGTAGGGGTCCTTCGACTTCGCAGCTGCTTCGCGAGCGAAGCAGTTGCTCCGCTCAGGATGACACTAGATTGATGTTCAACAGAGCTATACCCGCTGCTTTCCGCCCAAACCTTCCAGAGCTTTGATGATGTACGCCGACCACTCTGCCACTTCATCTTCCCGCAGCGTCCGCTCAGACGATTGAAACCGGGCCCGCAGCAGCAGCGAATACTTGCCCGCCGGAACATTGCCCCCGCGGAAAATCTCCACTGGAACGAAGCCTCGCAACTGGGCCAGGCTGAGCCCGATAACCGTCTCCTGAATCTTCTCGAAGCTCACGCCGTCGCTGAAGACAAATGAAAAATCACGCTCCACCGCCGGATAGCGCGGCAGAGGTTGGTAACGAACCACCCGCAACCCGCGCGGGTAGAGCTGGTCGAGATAGAACTCCGCAATACAAACGGTCTGGCGCAGCTTGCGGGCCGACGCAATATCGGGTTGGATCTGGCCAAACTGAGCCACTAGAACACCATCCATGAGTGCCCGGGCTGAACGGGCGGCATGGTAATACTCCGCCGTCTGCGCATCGTACTGCAACGACTTGTGCTGAAAGGCGTGCAGCAAATTCTCCACATCGCCCTTGAGATCAAAAAATCCCGCGTCGTGGGCGCCCCATGCTTCGGTTTTTTGCCAGGGTGGGGAGGTCGCGCCCATGCAGATGCGTTTGGGCTCGGCCGTCTCCGTTCCGGCGGCTACAAACACAGAGCCTGCCTCAAACAGGCGCACATGATCCGCGCCGCGATTGAGATTGTAGGCCAGCATGTTGAGCATGCCGGGCACCAGCGAGCTCCGCATCACCGACGCCTCTTCGCTCTGCGGATTGGCCAGTTCGATCACCGGCACCGACGAAAATGTCTCGGCATCCTCGTGGGATATGAACGTCAGCGATACCGCTTCGTCGTACCCCAGAGCAAGCAGTGTGGTCCGAAGCTTGCGGTCTTTTTCCGCATCAGGGGCTTCGACCACCGCCCCGGCATACGCCGGCAAAGTATTGGCGAATTTGTCGTAGCCGTGCAGGCGCGCGATCTCCTCGACCAGATCAATCTCACGCTCCACGTCCAGGCGCCAGCTGGGAATGTGAACCGTGAAGTCGGGATCGCCACCTCGCTCCGGCATCAGTTCAAAGCCCAGTTGCTGGAGAATGCGGAAAATCTCGTTGGTCTCCAGCTTCTCGCCGAGAATGCGGTGCACTTCCGAAAGATGCAACGCCACGGGAGCGAGGTCTACTTGTCGGGCGACCACGTCGATTGCGCCGCCGTCGAGTTTGCCTCCGGCTGATTCGAGGAGCAGTACAGCCACCCGGTCGCACGCGCGGGTGGTGGCTTCGAAATCGGCGCCGCGCTCGAAGCGGTGTGAGGCATCCGTGTGCAGGCCGTGGCGGCGCGAACTCTTGCGGATGGTTGCGGGATCGAACCAGGCGGACTCGATCAGGATGTTGCGGGTCTTCTCCGTGATCATGGTGTCGAATCCGCCCATGACGCCCGCCAGTGCAACCGGTTTCACGGCATCGGCAATGACCAGATCTTCCGGCGTGAGCTTGCGCTCCACTCCGTCCAGCGTCTTCAGGGTTTCGCCGCTCAATGCCCGCCGCACCAGAATCTTGCCCCCCGCGAGCAGATCGAGATCGAAGACGTGGGTGGGATGTCCCATCTCCCACAGGGTGTAGTTGGTAGCGTCGGCCGCGTTGTTGATGGGCCGCTGATCGACCAGCATCAGCCGCTGGGCAATCGCCTCGGGCGACGGTTTGATGCTCACATCGCGAACCACGCGGGCGATGTAGCGGGCACACCCTGCCTTGTCTGCAATTTCGATGGTGAAATCCGATTTGCTTGGCTCCGGCGGCAGTTTCGAATCGACGGCCCGCAGCGGCAGGTTGTAGATTGCCGAAGCTTCGCGCGCCACCCCGTAATGGTTCATGGCATCCGGACGATTGGTGCCAATCTCCATCTCGAAGACAGTATTCTTGCCTTCGCCGCCGATACTCTCCACGGCAATTCCAACCGCAGTGAGGTCCTGCGCCAGGCGGCGATCGTCCACCTTGGCATCCACGAACTCACGCAGCCATGTGGGAGAAAGTTTCATTTTGGCTTCTAGCTTCTAGCTCCTGCCTGGCTCAGATGCTAAGCAACAAGTATTGTCGAGGTAGCGCGGCTAAAGGCGGACGGCCAACGACCAACGACCAACGACCGCCTCACCCAAACTGTTCCAGAAATCTCACATCCCCATTGAAAAATAACTGGATGTCATCCACGCCGTATTTCAGAATCGCGATGCGGTCAGCGCCCATGCCGAAAGCAAAGCCGCTGACTTTTTTGGGATCGTAATCCACGAAGCCATACACGTTCGGATCCACCATGCCACAACCCAGAATTTCGATCCATCCCGTCTGCTTGCAGGGGCGGCAGGGCTCCGAGCCGCGCTTGCCGCTGCCTCCACAGATAAAGCACGACACCATCATCTCCGCGCTGGGCTCGGTGAAGGGGAAGAACGACGGGCGGAAGCTGGTCTTCACACTCGACCCGAACAGCGCCTTCATGGCATGGTCGAGCGTGCCTTTCAAATCGCAGAAGGTAATGTTCGCGTCCACGGCCAGCCCTTCAACCTGGTGAAACATGGGAGAGTGGCTGGCATCCGGCGGATCGTTGCGGTGCACCTTGCCCGGAATCACAATCCTGACCGGCGGCTTCATCTTCTCCATGGTGCGAATCTGCACCGGTGAAGTGTGGGTGCGCAACAGCAGCCGCTCGCGCTGTGGCTTGGATTCCTGGCGGGCGATGAACAGGGTGTCCTGAGTATCGCGCGCGGGATGGTTGGGCGGAAAATTCAACGCCTCGAAGTTATAGTAGTCAGTCTCGATCACCGGCCCTTCCTCAACCGAATAGCCGAGATTGCGGAACACGGCGACAATCTCATTCATCGTCTTGATGACGGGATGCTCAGCTCCGAGCGGGCGGCGGATGCCGGG
>JBOGLD010000205.1:0-4870 GCA_050745885.1 Terriglobales bacterium | reverse complement strand
CCTCTGAGCCAGAGTCCTATCGCCACGATGTCCCCAAAGCCGAAGTCCACATCGTCGATGGCGGCCACTTCGCCCTGGACACCGCCGCAGACGAAATCGCCGCCCTTGTCCAGGGATTCGTCGGTCCTTCACGCCATGGCTCCGCGGCGCGGCGAGCAGGGTGAAACCGCTTTTGAAAGGGACGGTGCCCAGCAGCCACTCGAAAGCTGACTAGCTCGGACAGCCTGGTTCTGCTTGATCGCGATATTGGCAACCGGCAAGCGGCGGCAGATCGATGGGGTGGCGGGAAAGGGCAATCGGTGATAACACGAACAACTGATAAAGTGCAGGTGATGAGCGCCATAAGGGCGATGCAGTCCGCTGGGCATGACAGACCCATGCTACCGGCAGCATCGTACCCGCCCTTGCAAGAAACGCAAGGACGGGGCACCCGCAGTTTTGGTTCGGGAAGGGAAAACACAGTGAAAGGGCGGGCCACCCGCCCACCCGCGTTCTGTTGTCAGTCAGGTTGAAAGGGCGGGCCACCCGCCGATCCCTAAATCGAAAACGCCGGATTGCCTTCGATCACCTTCTGCTCGAGATTCGGACGTTCGTGCTTGCGCCAGAGCTTTGCAGCGTGTCGAACCCGATAGACAATAGGTCCGCCATCCGGCCTGGTGCCCCAGGTTCGCGCCGTTTTGTGGCGCTAACCTGGGCGTCACTGCGCCTAACCTCACCTGAGGTGTAAAGTGTCTTTCCATGACACGAGGATTGTATCGGCTGCACGCGTCCCGGCAGAGTCATTTTTTGACATTCAGCTGCTACAGGCGGCGGGCAAAATTCGGCGCCCCCGATGCTTTCGATCTTTTCATTATTTGCCTTGAAAACATGCGGCAGCGTTTCGGGACTCGCGTTTACGGATACGTCGTCATGCCCGAACACGTTCATCTCCTCGTTTCCGAGCCTGAACACGAAAACCTCGCCGCCGCGATGCACTTTCTCAAATTGTCCTTCACGAAACGGCTCAACCATGCTAACTGCGAGAGTGGACCTTTCTGGCAGAAGCGCTATTACGATCGCAACGTTCGGGACGAGCTCGAATTCATCGAGAAGTTGCAATACATCCACCGCAATCCCGTGCGGCGGGGTTTAGTGAACGAACCTGCGGAATGGAAATGGAGCAGCTTTCGCCACTACGCTCTGCGGGAATTGCTGCCTGTGGAGATCGAATCCGAGTGGACGGCGCGAGACCGAGAGGCCCAACCAGGCGCTGCCAGAGTCTTCCTCAGCCCAGGTTAGCGCCACAAAACGTCGCGAACCTGGGGCACCAGGCTTCGCTCACGCCTCCAAGACCGCTCAACCTACGAATAGATCCCAGGCGCCTCATGTCCAAGCTTCTGCACGTACTCAACGTATGACCCAGGATAAACCGTGGGATGGCGGTCGGTGCCGCTCTCGCCGCCCAGTTCCAGCACACGTGAGCCGAGACCGCGAAGGAACATGCAGTCATGCGATACGAAGATCATGGTGCCTTCAAAGTCCTTCGAGCCGCTGGAAAGGCCCGTTCCGGGGAACGTGCTGGTATGCTGCTCCCAGCCGAATGCGGGTGTCACTCTGGATCTTTAAGAGAAGATCGTTAAGAGAGGATCAGTGAGAGAAGATCGTTAAAAGAAGATCAGTGAGAGAAACGGGAGGAGTCGAATCATGCGTTCTGATGTTGTGCCCGGAGGCGTTTTCCCCGACTACGAACTGCCCGATCACACCGGCCAACTGCGCAAGCTCAGCGAACTGCAGGGCGAGGATCCGCTAATCCTCACGCTGGCGCGCGGCCACTATTGCCCAAAGGAGCACCAGCAGCATCTGGAACTGGCCGCGTTTTTCCCGAAGATCGCCGTGGCTTACACTCAGCTGGCCACGATTACCACCGACGATCACCATACTCTTCAGGAATTCCGTGCCTCCGTCGGGGCTCAGTGGACCTTCCTTTCGGATCCCAACCGGACGGTTCAGAAGGATCTCGACATCCAGGAGTACACCGACCCCGAACACAATCCGATGATCCCGCATACGCTGGTTCTCAAGCCGGGCCTCGTGATTTACACCATCTATAACGGATACTGGTTCTGGGGGCGTCCCTCGGTCGTCGATCTTTGGCACGATCTGCGCAGCGTGATGAGTGAAATCCGCCCGGACTGGGATCTGAGTATTCCAGGACTCCGCGAAGCATGGAATGCGGGTGACCTCTCGCGTTTCCATGGGTGGAACAAGCGGGCCAGCACGGAAGATGCCTCGACTGTACGGAAGAGATAGCACAGGCACTACTTCGATCTACTGCGGAATCGAATTCGACGCATTGAAGGTCTCTACGAGTCTCCCGATGCTGTGTCACAGCTGCACGTCATCCGCGGAGGCGACAAGTATGACCCCGATCTTTCACAGCGTAGCGCCGCTGCGGTGATGCGCGCTCGGGTCGAAAGGGTGGGGATGCTTACCGGGGCTTCCGCTTGGGCTTGCCCTTGTTCTTGAAATTGAGATTGAGCGCCACGGCAGCGCGGATGAGATCCTTCAGGGCCGCCTCATCGATCTTGTCGCCTTCGTGGATGTCAATGGCGCGCCTGACATTTCCCTCGAGGCTGGAGTTGAACAGACCGGAAGGGTCTTTCAACGCCGCTCCGTTGGCAAATGTCATCTTGACGACGTTCTTGTACGTCTCTCCGGTGCAGACGATGCCGCCGTGGGAAAAGACGGGAGTCCCCGGCGATGTCGCCTTGGCCCACTTCCACTCTTCGACGATCTCCGGGTCTGCCTGGTGTATGATTCCGCGCACTTTCGCGAGCGTCTTCCCGCGCCAGTCCCCAAGTTCCTTGATCTTCGCCTCGATTGATGCAGAAGCAGAGATGAATGCGGAGGCAGATTCCACCGCGAGGGTCCTTTTCATGTGCACCTCCCACTCTGGCACTTAATTTAGATGCGCTCAGCGTAACCTGCAACTTCCGCCAGTCGAAACCGGTGGCCCACTCAAGGCCGCTTTTGGCTTGAGTGGGGATATTCAGATCTCCCCAATTCTGTCATCCCGACCGGAGCCGATCACCGCGAGCAGGGGTGATCGGCGGAGTGGAGGGACCTTGTGTTTAATCTTTGCATCAGACGCGTGAAGATCGAGTCGGAATAGACGACACGAAAGCACAAAAAGAGCGGCAGGAAGACTCTGTCCGGCTGTCGAACTGCCCACTCAAGCCAAAAGCGGGCTTGAATGGGCCACCGTCGATTCACGACTTTTGGGCCGCCTGAGGCGGCCAGCTCGGCGGTTCAACCCCGAACTGCTTGGCGTACTCGGCGTTCAATCGTTGCCAGCCGCCGAACTTCATGGCCTCAGGGCCGACGATGCGGCCGATGGGCTGACCGGCCAGAAGCCGATCCAGAACATCGAAACAAATGTGCCACCCGGCCGCACCCATGGCGATGAAGCGCTGACCGATGTTGATCCACAGCGTCAGGCGCGTGCCGCCTGCAAAGGCTTCGAGTTCCCACCGCATATCGAAGCCACCCCACTTGTACTCCAGCGCCTCGGGAGCGTCGGCTCGCGTCACTCTTGTTTCGGTAACGCGCGGCGTGGGCGCTCCCACCGTGGTGAGCTTTACCGTGCTTCCAACCGCATCCAGGCTCCCATCGGCGTCGAAGGGAGCCCATTCGCGCAGATGCGCCGGGTCGGTCAGCGCCTGCCAGACTTTTTCCGGCGAGTGGCGCAGTTCGCGGACGAGAATGAGCGTCCACTTGTCTCCTTGTTTCTGTACCCGCGCCCCGCTGGCCTGACCCGGTGTGTATTGCTCGCGCTCGGTCATCTTATTTCCTTAAGGCCGTCCTTAATAGTGCGCCAGCTGGGTGAGCTGAATCAGGTTGCCGCAGGTGTCGTTCAGCATCGCAATAGTCGAGGCGGTCACGTCGGTGGGCGGCATGGTGAACTCGGCGCCGCGGGCCTTGATGCGCTCATAGTCGCCCTTGACATCGTCGGTGTAGAACATGGCTGCGGGCTGGCGCTGTTGAAAGATCGCCTGCTGATACGCTTTGGCTGCGGGGTTGTTGTTCAGCGCCAGCTGCAGCTCAGTGCCGTCCGGCTCCTCGGGCGAGGCCACGGTCAGCCAGCGATATGGGCCCTGACTGAAATCGGTCTTCTTGGCAAAGCCCAGTACCTCAGTATAGAAACGCAGGGCCTTGTCCTGGTCGTCCACGTATACGCTGGTTACTTTGATTTTCATTTGGTTTCTCCTTTGTCACGTTCGCGGTTTGGGCCGCGTCTTCTTCTCCTTAGCCTTCCTTTTCGGTGGTGTTGACGATCCATACGGTCGTTGACCCATGCGGTCGTGATTCATGCGATCAAGGTGGCGTTCGAGAGCATCCAGGTGAGTGGACCAGAACCTGCGGAACTGAGCCAGCCAGGTTTCCACCTCCTGAAACGGTTCAGGCTTCAGCCGGTAGAGACGGCGCTGTGCGTCCACCGTGGATTCCACGAAACCGGCCTCGCGCAGCACTCGCAGGTGCTTTGACACGGTCGGCTGCGGCATACGAAGCCGGCGCTCGATCTCTCCCACCGACTGTTGGGACGAGACCAGGAGGCCCAATATCGCGCGGCGGTTCGGCTCCGCAATGATTTCGAACACAGATTCCACCCTCTTGATATACTCTGCAGAGCATATACGTGTCAAGGCATATAAAGGCAGGCGCCAGGCAACGGTTTTTTCGCAAGCGCCGCGGGGCCTGGTGATTTCGCATGTAGCTGGTTTGCGACCTCCAAATATCCAAAAGCATCTCCCAATAAGGCGCCAGGCGCATTCCTTCCCGCTTTTCGTCCGGGCCGAGCCAAGATATATCCGGAAGATATATTATTCGAAGA
>JBOGLD010000204.1:0-41805 GCA_050745885.1 Terriglobales bacterium | reverse complement strand
GAAGCAAGCGAAGGACCTATGCATTTTCCCGCCGCTACCGGAGGCGCCGGCCCAAATCCGAAGCGAAGTCGCATGAGAAAACCGGGTAAGGGGCCGCTGCCATCGCCCGAAATGCATAGGTCCTTCGTCGGGGACCCCTCGCTGCGCGAAGGGTCCCACTCCCTCAGGATGACAAGCGGGAACTTTTACCTTGGTCCCGCAATCTATTATGCTTAGAGAACCATGACTCTGCTGGATGCGAAAGAATACGATCCCGGCCCGGCGCGCCGGCGCAAGATCAAGATTGTCGCCGCTCTCGCCTTGATTATCTTGCTGGCGGCAGTGGTGTGGATGAATCGCTACCGGCCGGAAAAGCACGTGGTGGACAAATTCTTTGCCGCGCTGATGAATAAAGATTACGACACGGCGTACGGGATTTATTTTGCCGACCCGCAATGGAAGGAACATCCCGCCAAGTACTCCAGGTATCCCTTGAACCAGTTCATTCAGGATTGGGGAGAGGGAGGACAGTGGGGAATCATCAGGAACTACAAAGTGAATGGTGCCAGCACCTGCAGCAGTGGGGCCAGTGGAGTGGTAGTGGATGTTATCGTCAACGGCCGCGCCGAGCACGCGCAACTGTGGGTGGAGAAGTCCGACAACACTCTTAGCCCGCCGCCCTGCGAATTGCTGTTTCGTTGACCGGTCTAGACCCGCTCCGCCGCGAGTTGTTCCACAGTCTTTTGTAGAGAAGTTTCATCGCCAACATTCAGAGATGTCTTCGAACGGTCGATCTGGCGCATCAGCCCACACAGCACCTTCCCCGGCCCGACTTCCACAACCACCTGGACACCTTTCGTGATCAGCAGGCGCATGGAGGGTTCCCATTTCACTGCGCCGGTTACCTGGCGAACCAGGGCATCGCGGGCGCGGTCAGCGTCTTCGACCAGCCGGGCGTCGACGTTGCATACCACTGGAACTCGTGGCGTTTGGAATCCCAGAGACTGCAAATCCGCCGCCAGCCTGTCCTGGGCCGGCTTCATCAACGAACAGTGAAAGGGTGCGCTCACCGACAACATGATTGCGCGTTTAGCGCCGCGTTCGCCGGCCAGCTTGGTGGCGCGCTCGACCGCCGCGGCATGACCGGAGATTACGATCTGCTCCGCGGAATTGATGTTGGCGGGTTCGCAGACTTCGCCCTGGGCGGCGTCCGCGCACAAGGCCGTAACTTTTTCCAGGTCCATCCCCAGAATCGCGGCCATCGCTCCGACGCCGATGGGGACTGCCTCTTGCATGTACTTCCCACGATCGCGCACGGTACGAACGGCATCCGGAAAATTTATGGTGCCGGCGGCAACGTGGGCGGAGTATTCGCCCAGGCTGTGCCCGGCCACGAAACTGGGGCTCACGCCTTTCTCGCCCAGGACCCGCCAGGCTGCGACCGACGCGGTCAGGATGGCGGGCTGGGTGATTTCGGTCAGCCGCAGTTTCTCTTCCGGCCCGTCAAAACACAGTTGTGACAGCTTGTAGCCCAGAGCTTCATCGGCCTCGGCAAAAGTGTCCCGTGCGACCGGATATTTGTCCGCCAGCTCCTTGCCCATCCCCACAACCTGAGATCCCTGGCCGGGGAAGAGGAACGCGATTGAGTGTAATGTGGTCATAAGTGCTTTGTTTTTACGCAGGGGCGGGTGCTCTTACCCGCCCAGCCCGCGCGCGCTTCCCGGCGGCTACGTGCCTGCCGCTACGGGCGGGCGCAAGCCAGCTACTTCCTTGGCAATCTTGTCATTGATTTTGCGTTCGGCAAACTCAGCCGCTACTCGCAGCGCATTTTTGATCGCGTTCATGTTCGACGATCCGTGGGTGATGAAACAAACGCCGCGCACGCCAAGCAAGGGCGCGCCGCCGTATTCGGTGTGGTCGAGACGTTTTTTGAAGTCGGCGAACGCACTGCGGGACAATAAGTATCCCACCTGCCGGGTGATCGTGGCCTTCAGTGTTTCCTTGAGCGTGGCGCGCACCAGGTTGGCCACGCCTTCCGATGTCTTCAACGCAACGTTGCCCACGAATCCATCGGCCACGATCACGTCCACCTTGCCGCTGTAGATGTCACGCCCTTCCACGTTACCGATAAAATTCAGCGGCAGCTGTTTCAGCAGCTGAAAAGCCTCGCGAGTCAGCTCGTTGCCCTTGCTTTCTTCTTCCCCGATGGACAGCAGACCTACACGCGGACGCCGCGTGCCGAACATGCTACGAAAGTAGATTTCGCCCATGACCGCGAACTGTTCCAGATTGTCAGGCTTGCAGTCGACGTTGGCCCCGACGTCCAGCAGGATGGCGACCGTGTTCACGGCAGTGGGAAAGACCGCAGCCAGCGCAGGCCGGTCCACTCCGGGGATCGCTCCGAACACCATTTTTGCCGTGGCCATCGCCGCCCCCGTGTTGCCTGCGGTCACAAAGCCGACGGCGCGGCCTTCGCGCACCAGCCTCACCCCGACGTGAATGGAGGAATCGCGCTTGGAGCGGACCGCCTGGACCGCTTTGTCGTCCATGGTGATGACTTCGCTGGCATGGACGACTTCGATCGGGAGCCCGGCGACGGCCGGATAGCCAGCCAGCTGGGCCCGTAGCTCGTCTTCGTTTCCGACTAGAAGGACGTGAACCCCGTGGTGCCGGGCCGCCTGGATCGCACCCTCGATCTCAGGTTTCGGCGCCCGGTCCGAGCCCATCGCGTCCAAGGCTATGACGCTTGGCATGAGGTGTTCAGGCTAACTGGCTTCTTTGACGTCCAGGACTTCGCGGCCTTTGTAGTAGCCGCACTTGGGGCAGATGCGGTGCGGCATCTTGCGCTCGTGGCAGTTGGGGCACTCGGAGAGCGAGTGGCTCGTGAGTGCGTCATGGGCGCGACGAGTGCTGGTGCGCCGTTTAGAATGTCGCCGTTTTGGATTCGCCATTAGATTCCTCGTTTATCTGCTTCAATCCTGATTCCATGGGTCTATGGTCCAAGAATCAGTGGTCCAACTTGCCGCGAAAATCCTTAAGCGCCGACCAGCGCGGGTCCTCCAGCGGCTCGGCGCAAGTACACGGTTCCACATTCAGGTTCTGGCCGCAGTGCGGACAAAGACCTTTGCAGTCATCGCGACAAATGGCTTTCAGAGGAAGGGCGAGCAGCACCTGCTCCTGCAAAACCTCTTCCAGCTGCAACCCCTCGCCCTGATAATAGCTGACCTCGGCTTCTGCGGTGGTGACGGAAAGCTCTTCCCGTCCCGCGTCCGCCCCCTGCGGGCGATACAGCAAATCAAACTTGTGCGCCACATCCTGTACGACCGGTTCAAGGCAGCGGGCACAAGCCATCTCGACCCGCGTCTCCAGCCCCCCGTTGAGCCGTATGTCTTTTACTATCTTATGCTTGCCGTGCTGCTCTTCCACCAGTTGCGCGCGTCCGGAGGTGCGCAGCACCGCTACCTGCCGCAGGTCCTCCCCCAGGTCAAGCGCACCGGGGCGAATTTCCTCTTCGAAATCAATGGGATGCAACTCAAGTTCGTGGATTTCGATGAACATCAGGCACCCCCCGCGCCGCTGCATCGTACCGCGAAGACCCGCGGAAGCACGCTCTGAAGAGCAGGTTCTCCAGGAAGTAAGTTCAAGAATAAAGGCCCTAAGAAAGGGTGTCAAGGAACGGAGTTGGTGCTGCCGCCGCCTCCTCCTCCGCCTGTGTGGGGCGGGCGCCCTCGCCCGCCGCCGTTGCTCTTGCTCTTGCCCTTGCTCTTGCTCTTGCCCTTGCTCTTGCTCTTGCCCTTGCTCTTGCTCTTGCCCTTGCTCTTGATCTTGCCCTTGCTCTTGATCCTCAAACGTCAGTGTCACTGCCGCACGAGCGGGACGCTCGCGCCTACATTGAAAACGCGTCCGCGTATCATGATTTGCCAGACCTTTGAACCCTCCATGACCGAAAGTCCCGCACCCACGAACTGGCAGCACTCCCTGGAAAATCAATTCTCAGCCAACTGGAATCCGGCGGCGGGTTTCGTGCTGGCGCTGGGCTTTCTGCTGCGCCTCTGGAAAGCCTCCGGCACTTTTCTCAATCTCGACGAGGCCATGCACTTCCTGGCCGCCAACAAACCCACGCTGGCCGAGGCCTACCGGACAAGTCTGACGCTGGCTCATCCTCCACTGCTGATCTTGTTCCTGCATGAGTGGGGAAAGCTGGGCCGATCAGAGTGGTTCCTTCGATTGCCGTCGGTGATCGCGGGCACCGTCTTCTGCTGGCTATTTTTCCGCTGGCTCACCCGGCTTCTGGGCCCAACCGTGGGCTGGATCGGCTTTATTCTGGTGGCTCTGCTCCCGGTGTTCATCGAGCTGTCTGCCGAAATTCGCCAGTATGCACCGCTGCTGTGCTTCATGATGGCCGCGGCCTACCTGCTTGAGCTGTCACTGGGCGGGAATTCCAGCCGAAAGATGGCAGCCTCCTTCATCTTTCTCTACCTCGCCATGCTGACACATTTTTCGGCGATCCTGTTCGCCGGAGCGCTGGGGGCGTATTCACTCTGGCGACTGCTGAGCGATCGCCCCTCGCGGCGGATTGTCGCCATCTGGATCGCCGGACAGGCCGGCGCGCTCGGGCTCTTCCTCGTGCTTTACTTCGTCCAGATTGCCAAGTTGAAAACCGGCGCATCCGCGCAGCACATGCAGGTGCTACTTGCCAACTCCTATTTTCATTGGGGCAAAGACCACCTGCCGGCATTCCTCTTCGCCAGGACCTTCGGAGTTCTGCAATACACCTTTGGGCAACTCGCGGTCGGGGATATCGCTGGCGTACTTTTTGTCGCAGGTATTGTTCTCCTGTTGATTCGTAAAGAGGGATCGGAGCGCAAGGGGCCGTCCTCGCGCCAACTCGGTCTTTTTCTGCTGCTGCCATTCGTGATCAACGGCGCAGCCGCGATTGTGGACCTGTATCCCTACGGTGGAACCCGGCACTCGGCTTTTCTGATACCGTTTGCCGTCGCGAGCGTCAGCCTGGCCATTGCGATACTGACCCGCCGGCTGTTTCTGGCTCTGAGTGTTGCCGTTCTCGCCGTTGCCGTCTGCCAACTGTTCGGCGCGCCCCACCGCCCCTACATGCGCCGTGAAGACCAGCGCCGCAGCAACATGACTCAGGCCCTGGATGCGATACGGCAAAGAGTCGCTCCCGCCGATGTGATCTTCGTGGATTTCCAGACCGGCTTTCTGCTCAGGTTCTACCTCTGTCCCGAGGTCGGATTCAGTGGTTTGCCACCTTCCGCCTCCAGGACATTTTCCTGCGACGGCCACCGTGTAATATCCCTGAGCTCGGAGACCAACGTATTGACCGCAAATTTGTTTCCGCGCCGCTGGGATGAAATGGTGCGCGCCTATGCCTTAAAACCCGGTCAGACGGTCTGGATATTTCAAGCGGGATGGGACATCGCCCTGGCGCGGGGGTTACGGGAAAAAGTCCCGGAGCTCCGCGACTTAAAGGCGGACTCCTTCGGCCGCAATATTTCGCTGTTCAAACTTACGGTCGGGCAGGAAACCCCTCCCGGGTCTCCATCCTCG
This sequence comes from Terriglobales bacterium, assembly GCA_050745885.1. Classification (GTDB taxonomy): domain Bacteria; phylum Acidobacteriota; class Terriglobia; order Terriglobales; family Acidobacteriaceae; genus JAIQFF01. The sequence goes on along the minus strand of JBOGLD010000204.1, from coordinate 36,258 downwards.
GCCGTTCCAGGCAGCCTTGCAACGGATCGAGATCTCCTGAACCAATAAGTAATAACGTGAAAGACGGCACGCACAATCGAGCTTCGAAGTCGCGGGATTGGCCCTGGTGAGCAATAATGTTTTCCGTGCATTCACCCGTAACTCTTGCTGCTCGGGCTCTTCTGGAGGTGCTGTAGTGCGACCACTCTCTCGGCGGAATTTCATGCAAGGTATGAGCAGCTTTCTGGCACTGCCGTTTTTGCGAACGGAAGAGCCGGAAACTGTTTTGTATAACGGGAACATCTGGACGCTGGATCAAGCCCAGCCGCGAGCTCAAGCGGTGGCCATAAGCGGCGGACGTTTTGTAGCCGTGGGCTCAAACGCTGAGGTGTTGCCTTTGGCGGGCGCGCGCACGCGAAAGATTGATCTTGCCTTTAAGAGCGTGCTTCCAGGCTTCAACGACGCTCACTCCCATCCGGTGGCGTCAGGCGTCGAGCATCTGCACAAAGTGGCCTGCGACAAGGACTCCATCGAGAAAATACAGGCCGCATTGCATGAGCGCGCGCAGCAGACGCCGCCCGGAAAGTGGGTTCTCGGGTTCTTGTACGATGACGGCAAAACTCCTCGCCCCCTCAATCGCCATGATCTTGATCAGGCAGTGCCCGACCGGCCGGTGCTGGTTCAGCATCGAGGCGGCCACACCGCCTTCGTGAATTCCCTGGCGTTGCAGGTGGCACAGGTCAACGACCGGACGCCCGACCCGGCGGGCGGCCGCTTCGAGCACGACGCGGGAGGTCATCTCACCGGTTTCGTGGGGGATGCGGCGGCGAAAGTTTTTTTCAAACTGATTCCGGACAACAATACGCGCGAGGACTATCGCCGCGGCGCAGCATTGATCTCCAAACTTTTTACCAGCAAGGGAGTGACCTCGGCGTGCGATGCCGACGCTTCGCCCGAAGACGTGCAAGGCTATCAGGACGCGCGCGATGCCGGCGAACTGGCGATGCGCGTGTACTGTCACGTTTCCGCCGCTTCACTCGATCATTTCATGGCTGCGGGGATTCACACCGGTTTCGGCGACGAATGGGTGCGAATCGGCGGCGTAAAGCAGTATGCCGACGGTTCTATCTCGGAGCGAACGGCTTGGCTCTCGCAACCCTACATCGGGATCCCGAATCACTACGTCGGATTGCAGCTTTCCAGCCGGGAGCAGCTTTATGAGACTGGGCGCAAGGCGCACGCTGCGGGTTGGCAACTGGCAACCCACGCCAATGGCGACCTGGCGATCGACCGTATTCTCGGAGTCTATGAACAGATCCAGAAGGAACTGCCGAAGAAGGACCCGCGCTTCCGCATCGAGCATTGCACCCTGCTCACTGATCCTCTGATCCAGCGCATGCGTGCTCTGCAGGTGATTCCCGCGCCGTTTTCCTGTTACGTCTACTTTCATGGTGACGTGATGCATTTTTACGGTCAGGAGCGCACCCAACACATGTTCCCCATGCGCAGTTTCCTCGACGCCGGTCTGCGCCCCACCGATTCGTCCGATTACACCGCCAGCCCGTCGGATCCCATGATGTGGCTGCAGTCGCAGCTCAGCCGCACCGACATGAAGGGCAATGTCTGGGGCGCGAATCAAAGAATTACTCTGCAGGAAGCAATACTCTGTGGCACGGTCAACGGTGCGTACGCCGCATTTGAGGAAGACTTGAAGGGCTCCATTCAGCCGGGGCAACTGGCGGACCTGGTGGTGCTGGCTCAGGATCCATTCAAGACTGATCCCTCAGAGCTCCGGAAGATTCAGGTGGAGCGAACCATGGTGGGGGGAAGCTGGAAATATGAGTCTTGAGCGTCAGGCTGCGTCTTGCGCAGCTTGCCGTGTCTTCAGCGACTAGTTCTTGGCTTTTTGCCTGGGTGTGATCCTGTTCAACACGAACTCCTGTACCAGGCTGCTGAGCATGCGCTCGCCGGTGGAGAGAAAGAAATTCTGGAACACCAGTCCCGCACCCCGGTCCGATGCCGGATAGTAGAGGTTGGAGAGAGCAGACGAGCCCAGATCACCGCCGATGCTCGAGTAGTTGGGCTGCAACCGTCCGTTGTTTCCCCTGCAGACGAATGGGCTGGAGAGGGCGTGGAGAGTGCGAGACTTATTTGTACCCGTTCCCTGGTAGTAGTAGCGGGGATCCTGGCGCAACAGCGAGGGCAGGATGGCGCCCCCGATCATGATGTCGGAAAAGCCGTCCGCAGCTGCAGCGCCAAAGCGCTCGCCGTACCCCTTCGCACCCTGGACGTAGCCGGGAGTGCCACCCGCCTGGTTCATGCCGGCAAGCACACCTACCCCGAGAAAGGTGAACAGGTCGGTGGAGGTTTTCAGGGCGAGGTGGAACTTTAGCCGGGTGGTAAGCGGCGCGGGATTGGAATCATAGACCACGTAGAAATTGGGGATGACGCCGAAGACGCGCTGTGCCTCCTCAATCTTGACCTGCTCGATGGCGACCTCCTCCGGGGTATAAGCCACGCTTACCGAAGTCATCATCTGCGCGATCTGGAGCCTGGTGCCGGTGAGGATCAGGTACTGGCTCGGATGGAGGACAATGTCGGGCGAGGTCCAGTCGGCAAAGTCCGGGGCGCTGATGGTGACGCGATACGTTCCAGGATCGAGTTGCTTGAACTCAAAGAATCCGTAGTCGTCTGACAGGAACTTGTGGGCATCCTTGAGGACAGGGCCTTGCAGTACGACGGTGGCGCCGGCGAGGGTGTCGCCGTTCACATCGGTGACAGTGCCGGTAATATGTCCTGCGTCCGGCCTCGGCGCGGTTGTGTCCTGTGCCGCCAAAGGTGCGGCCATCGCAATGGCAGCCAAAATCAGCAGCCAGATTCCCAGGGTTCTCACAGACAGGTCTCCAATGAACCAGCGTGGGATATACCTTACCGTACCAGTCCTGGTCGTCCCAACTTCCGGAAGTGCAATACGGAAGCGGGAATTTGGATTTTTTAAGGTTACGTCGAGGTGCGGATCAATTGCCGCCCAGCCGAAAATATCCTCCGCATGGCTTTCGGCAGGCACTAACTTAGCTACGGGCCGCCCTTTTTTGGTGATAAGGACAGGCTCGCGAGTGGCGCGCACTTCATCCATGAGTCGCAAGCATCGCGCCTTGAATTGCCCGGCAGCAATTGTTTTCACGACCGCTCCATATGACCATGGCCATTAGGCATGACCGCATGACCCGGCTCCGCCATTGCCGGACCACGCGGCTGCTACACTATTTTCCATGCTTCCCGGCCACGCCACCGCCGCCGGCACCGCCCGCTATCGCGACCGCTTTCCCAATCTGCGCGATGCCGGGCACTTCCGTCAGGCTGAGCATGTGCCCGGAGTCAGCCAGCTCTGGCTTTCATCCATCGGACTCGGAACCTATCTCGGCGACCCCAGCGACGCCGCCGATTTGGCCTATATGGCAGCCATTGAGGCCGGCCTCAAGTCCGGGATCAACGTCCTCGATACCGCCATTAACTACCGTCATCAACGCTCGGAACGCAATATCGGGGCTGTGCTCAAGCAACTGATCCAGTCCGGAGAACTGCACCGCGACGAAGTTCTGGTCTGCACCAAGGCCGGCTACCTTTCCTTCGACGGCGATCCGCCGTCGGATGCGCGCGCCTACTTCCATCGTGAGTACGTTGAAACTGGTGTGCTTGATCCCAAAGAGCTGGCCGGCGGGATGCACTGCATGTCGCCGGCGTATCTTGAAAATCAGATTGAGCGTTCACAGCGGAACCTCGGCCTGGAGACCATCGACCTGTTCTATCTGCACAACCCGGAATCCCAGTTGGCGGATGTGTCCCGCGAGGTTTTCCGCCGGCGCTTGAAAGATGCTTTTGCTCTCCTCGAAAAACTGGTGAAGGCCGGCAAACTTGGGTACTACGGAGTTGCGACCTGGAGCGCCTTTCGCGTGGCGGACAGCTCGCGCGACTACATGGATCTTTTTGAGCTGGCAAGAATCGCGCATGAAGTGGCAGGCGAGCATCACCGCTTCCGCTTTATCCAGCTCCCCTTCAACCTGGCCATGCCCGAGGCCTATGGCCTGGTCAACCAGCGGACCGGGACCGAGAAGATGTCGCTGCTTTCGGCGGCAGCCCGTCTGGGTATCGCAGTGATGGGCAGCGCTACGCTCTATCAGGCAAGGCTCACGCAGGGTTTGCCTGATTTCGTCGGCAGTGTTCTGGGGATGACTACTGATGCGGACAACGCCATTCAGTTCTCGCGCTCCGCCCCCGGCCTCACAACTTCCTTAATCGGGATGGGACGAAAAGAGCACGTGGCCATCAATATGAAGCCCGCCCTGACTAACCCAACTCCACCCCAGGAATGGAAAAGGCTCTTCACCCGGACGAAAGAGTAAGAGTAGAAGCAAAGAGTACAGGCTTTGGCCGCGTGCGGTTCATACCGGCGTCTTCCTCGGCCCTGTCATCCCGAGCGGAGACGGATCGCGATTGAGCGATCCGCGCAGTCGAGCGACCTGCTTTCTGCCTTCGCTAACGACGGCGCCAGCGAACAGCAGGTCCTTCGACTCCGCGAATGGACTCGCAAGCGAGTCCGATCTCTCCGCTCAAGATGACAATGTGGTGGCTTCGAGCGCTGCTACTTCAGTTCCTGCAATTTCTGGGTCGCGAGTTGGGCCACTTCGCTGGCGGGATTTTCCTTCTGGATCTGCTCATAGATGCGCTTGGCTTCGGCCGGCTGCTGAGTGGACATGTAGGTTTCCGCCAGCTCCATCTGCGCCGTGGTTTTGCCTACGCTCCGCGTCGGCTTCGCCATCAGCTGGTTGTAGAGGTCAATCGCATCCTTGGTGCGGTTGGTATCGCGGTAAACTGACGCCAGCGCGAGCTTGGCCAGGGCCGCGAGGTCCTGGTTGTGACTGGACGCCACACTCTTCAAGTCTTGCTCGGCGGCGGCATTGTCGCCCAGTTGAGAAGAAGTCAGGCCCAGGAAATAATGGGCAAATTCAGCGGTCCGCGTATGCGGATACTGGCTCACCATCGCCTGGAACTGCTTGCGCGCTTCGGTGGTGCGTTCCTGGGCGGAACTGAAACTCGGAATATCAGGCTCCGCTGGAGTACCAGCGGGTCGCAGCGGAGTGTCCAACGTACGTACGGCCTGGTTCAGCAGGATGCTGGCTTTCTGGTCCTGCTGGTTCAGGTAGTACCAGCCGCCAAAACCAGCCGCCAGCACCAGGGCCAGAATCAGGCCGCCAACGATGAGCTTGGACTGGTGTTCCGCCGACCAATGAACAGTGGCTTCGGCGGCATCCATTGTTGCCCGGCTGAATCTGTCTTCTTTAAGTCGATGACGAGCTTCTGCGCGCACGAATGTCCCTTCTGTGAGGTTGGGGCTCTGGTTTGACCGTCCTCAAGTTTAACACGATGCTGAAAAACCCAGATTGATCCGCCCTGGGTAAGTTTCCGAAACCGTCAGCCACGAAGGACACGAAGGTGAGCCAGAAATGCAAAAGCCGCCGGATAGCCGGCGGCCTGGGTGCAAAAAACCGTTTTCAGATCAGTGCGAAGTCTCCTCCAGAATTCCCTGTTCCAATTTCTCCTGGCAATCGATGCAGTGCCGGGTCCAGGGCACAGCCTCCAGGCGTTTGGCATTGATTTCCTTGCCGCAGGAAATGCATTCTCCAAAAGCGCCTTCGCGCAGCCGTTCCAAAGCGCCTTCCACCATCTGCAGCAGCTGACGGTCGTTGTTGCTCTGGTGAAAAAGAAATTCTTTGGTGTAGGAACTGGCAGCCCGGTCAGCGATGTCCTGGGCCGAGCCCTCGTCCACGGTGCGGCCATCCTGCTCGGTGCGGGTGACCATGCGGCGCAACTCGACCTGCCGCGATTCCAATCTTTTCTTGAAGTACTCCAGTTTCTTTTTGTCCATGGATAATAACAATCGCGGCCCGTAGGCCGCGTCCTTAATGCGTCATCGGCTATGAGTCAAACGCAAATGATATGCGCTTAAATTGAGATGCGTCAACTGCCCCTGGCGTCTAATCCCGGGCTGCAGCATTTTTGGGCGGGGAGGCTCCGCGCTTGATGGCTCGTTCCAGGGTCTGGTCCAACGCGGCCCGGGCTCGTTCGTATTCTGGCCGTGAAATCACGCCTTGCTTGTGCTCCACTTCCAACTGAAACAGCTCTTCTTTGAGCGCTTCAAGAAGCAATCCGGGCCGGCCCGCAGCCGGCTGCCGGGCCGGCGTACGAACCACACCTACGTCTGATGCATCGAAATCGGGAATGGTCGCAAGCGATCTTTCCGGAGACCGGGAGCGCTTCGTGATATAGACAGCGCCCGCCGCCAGCACCACGGCAAAAACTCCGAGGATGTACCAACGGTATTTTTCCAGCGGATCCGGAGCGTCGATGGGCGGGCCCAAACCGCCTCCGGGACGGGAATCGCGTCCGGCGCCGGCCGCTCCGTTCTCGGCAGCAGCGGGAGCGCCCCCGTCGCTCTCCTCGGCCAGAGTCCCGGTGCCCGAAATCTTGAACCCCAGGGGCTGGCCCAGTGTGGTGTTCGACGCCACCTGCACCGTGGCGCCCGGTTCCCGCGGGTTTGCCCTGGCCTCGAAGCCGCTGCCCGGAGCGGCTGAAAACTGCATGGTCTTGGGCAGCATGACCACAAAGTGTTGCGCCGGGTACAGGGCCTTGGGATCGATGCTCAACTCGCCGCTATAGGGGAGCTCGAAGCCAACCTGAAACAGCGTTTGGCCGGGGCGCAGCGGAAAAATGAAGGCGTAACGGTTCCGTTCCTTCTGGGGAACCGGGTCCGATTTGAGTGGCTGTCCTCCCGCGGTCTCGGCGGAGGAATCGACGATCTTCGCTCCTTCGGGCAGGTAGAACTCAAAGTTCTGATCGTTCATCTGGGTGCGCGGCGGACTGGAAGGGTTGTTCACCGCGAACAGGCGGGTGACCTGCAGCTCGTCCCCTTGCGCCTGAAACCGCATGACGTCGGCGGTGACGCTTATGTCGTTGAGCTTCCGGGAAACGTCGTAGACTTCCAGTTCGACGGAACTCACTCCCGGGGGCGCCATGCTGTGATAGGTGACGCCCTGGTGGACGGCGCGAATCAGGTGCGGCCCGGTGTCTGGAAGTTTGAAGCTGAAGTGGCCGCCGGCGTCGGACTTGGTGCGGGCAGCTTCTTCCATGCCCTGGCCCAGTTTGATCAGGATGACGTCATCCCCGGCGGCAGGTTTCCCGGTGGTTCCGTTCTTGAGCGTCCCGTTTAAGGTTTGCGCCGATGCCAGGCTGCCCAGCAGGCAGGCCAGAGTGGCCACAACAATTCTTGAGGAGAGCCTCAAACTCGCTCTCCCTTTCCGGGGTGGAGCGCGGCGGTGGCGGTCTGTTCAATCCGCGCCATTTCCGCCAAAACGCCGGCCGCTTCTTCCTCCAGCGATGACTTCAGCGACAGGTAGTCCTGGTCGGGAAGTTTGCCCGCCTGGTGCTCGAAATTCAGATCGCGCAAGTTCTCATACACCACGTCCTTGCGCTCCTGCAAATATGCCAGCCGGGTTTTGTCCGGGCCCATGTGCAATCTTCCCGGAAGATAAAAAACATAGAAGAGGACGCACAGCGTCACCATGGCGCAGGTGAGAGTTGCGACCGTCATAGTTGGGTTTCCTTTCGGGCCTGGGTACGAAAGCGTTCCAGCTCCCGGCCGCTCACCGGCAAGACGCCGCCCGGAGTGGCCAGCGCGGGCCTTTTTCTCCAGGCCAGCACGATGAACACGGTCGTCAGCAGCCCCAGGACAAGCGCCAGAAACGGCATGATCCATGCCACCCGATTGAAGCCGGTACCGGTCGGCGCGGCCAGCACGGTCGGACCGTATTTCTGCACGAAGTCTTGCAGAGCCAGATCGTCATTTTCGCCGCGATCAAGGCTCGCCATGAGTTCGCCGCGCATGCGGTCGGAATAAGTACAGCCCACGTGGTTACATTCCAGCAGGATCTGGTTGCAGCCACAGACGCACATCAGGCGATGACCCAGACTACTGAAGCGCGCCCCTTCGTCCCCTGCGCCGAGGAAGGCAAAAACCATCACGCCCAGCAGCGCCACCTGCAGGCCGCGTCGCAAGATCGGATTCGGCGTCATGTTCATGGGACATGCCTAGCCCGATGGCGTCTGCGTGCCTTCGGTCATCCCGGAAACTAACCCCATCAGTCTCCAGCTCCTACAGGAGCGGCCTCGATCCGGGCCGGGGCGGGGACTCGGACCAGCGCAGCGTTCGGGATCAGGGCCAGCACCGTTCCGCCGATCATGATCAAGACTCCCACCCAAATCCACATGACCAGAGGATTCAGGTGCGCCTTGATGATGGGACGGCCGGTCTGTTCATTGAGCCCTTCATACGTCAGGTAAAGGTCTTCCTTATAGGTCGAGCGAATTCGGGGCAGGGTCTGCGGCTGCTGGCTGGCCTTGTAAAAGCGCCGCTCGGGATACATGGTCTCGATCTTGCGATCGCCCTTGAAGACGTTAATGATGGCCCACTCGTTGCTGTAATTCGGATTGTCGTCCTGGGTGTAAGACTCGCAGACCAGAGTGTAAGGGCCGATGGTCATTTTGTCGCCAAAGCCCATCTCCTTCTCTTTGTCCTGATTGAAAGGCGTGCCCAGGATTCCGATGATTACAACCGCCACGCCAAAATGCACGATGTATCCGCCGTAACGGCGGGTGTTGCGATGCCACAAGTGCCCTATCGAAGCCAGCAGATTTTGCCCGGTGTGGCGCGAAATCACGCGTCCACCGCGGATAAATTCCGAGGTCACGGTCAAGGCGACCAGCGCCGCCAGCATGGCGGCCATGAGCGCATAAAAATAGGAAATATCCAGCCAGGGGCGAACCCCGAAGGCGATCATCAGGATGCCGACCGCAAGCGCGCCCAGCGCCGGCCACTTGAAATTCCGCTTCAGGCTCTCAAATGAAGTCTTGCGCCAGGCCAGCAGCGGACCCACCGCCGTCAGCAAAAGCAGCAACAGCGTAACCGGAATCGCTACCTTGTTGTAAAAAGGAGGCCCCACCGTGACCTTGTTGCCCTGCACGTACTCCGAGATCAGGGGAAACCACGTGCCCCATAGCACTGTGAAGCAAGCCAGCAGCAGCAGCAGGTTGTTGAACAGGAAACTCGACTCGCGCGAAATCAGCGATTCGAGCTTGTGCTCGCTGCGCAGGTGCGACTTGTTCTTGAAAAAGAAAAACGTAAAAGTGACGAAGGTGATCAGCAGAAACCACTTGAACCATCCGCCAATTGAAGACTGCGCAAAAGCATGCACCGAACTGATGATTCCGCTGCGAGTGAGGAAAGTCCCCAGAATGGCAAGCCAGAATGTGGCGAAGATCAGCCACATGTTCCACATCTTCAGCATGCCGCGCTTTTCCTGCATCATCACCGAGTGCAGAAAGGCGGTGCCCGTCAGCCACGGCATGAGCGAGGCGTTCTCGACCGGGTCCCATCCCCAATAGCCGCCCCAGCCCAGAACTGAATATGCCCAATGCGCCCCGAGAAACACTCCGCAGGTAAGGAAGGCCCAGGTCACCATGGTCCAGCGGCGGGTGATGTGGATCCACTTTTCCCCGGGATAGCGCATGATTAACGCGCCCAGAGCAAAGGCGAAGGGCACGGTGAAACCTACGTATCCCAGGTACAGCATGGGCGGATGGATCACCATTTCCGGATACTGCAGCAGTGGGTTCAGTCCGGCGCCGTCCGCGGGCAAGCTCCCCTGCATCAGCGCAAAAGGATGGGCGGCGAAATTCAGCAGCAGCAGGAAGAAAACCTGCACCGCGGCAATAATGGCGGACGCATGGGCGAAAAGCCGTGCGTCGGTCTTGTGCCGCAACCGCAAAACCAGCCCGTACGCCGCCAGCAACAAAGACCAGAACAGCAGAGAACCTTCCTGCCCTGACCACAGCGTGGCAAACTTATAAGGCGCCGGCAGATCGCGATTGCTGTGATGAAAAATGTAGGCGACGGAAAAATCGTTCTGGAAGGCGCAGATGACCAGAATAAGGGCTGCGAGAAATACGACGGCAAAGGTAGCGATGCCAGCGCGCCGCGCGGTTTCTCCCAGTCGCTCCGAGCCTGGCCCGGGTCGAGCCAAGGCTAACACCCCCGCCAGGAATGAGTAGGTACTCAGTGCCAGCGCGAGCAAAAGTGCAAAACTGCCAATTTGTGGCATGGGGAAGCCCGACTCGGTATTTTTTCAGAAACGGCGGACTAAGGCAACTGGCGAGCGCGGGAGCGCTGAGCCAGAAGGAGCGGATAGCGCGCAGTTACTCGCTTTTCTGCACTGAAACCAGGCAAAAAATATTCCCAGTCCTGCGTCAGCACGACGCAAGGCGAAGGCGCGCCCCGAACCTCAGAACCCTAAGCGTTCTGAAGATGGCCGTTACGGGCCAGGACTTCCTGCTCCGCTACCAGCCAATCCTCATCTTCGTGGCCAGGCGTGTATCCACGCTTGGCGTACAGTTCGTACGCGCGCTGGCGGATTTCGCCCTCCAGGCCGGCGGTAGACGAGTTCTGATTGCGCTCAAAAGGGTTAGCTGCGGGCGCGGCGACGTGCTTCCTGCGGGTGTTGCCATTACCTATTCGGGCCATGATCGGCTACTCCTTAGCAGATACCAGGTTCAGCAATGAGCCGAACTGATGAATGAGCCACTCACACATTGGACGCCATTCCAGGATGGGTCCTGCAATAGATTGTGGCGGATGAACACATAAATCATAAACCGAATGGCTGTGGATGGGGAGGGGAGAAGCAAGAAAATATTGATTTACTCGGAACAATTTTGGTAATCGCTTACCCGAGCGCTAGTAAAAATCGTGCGAACTGGTCTCCGCCCGGGTAATCGATAACGGCATTACCCGCTGCGCCTTTACGGAGATAACGTTGTCCTGATTTTGCAGAATGCCCTCCACCATTAGAAACTGCTCAGAACTTACCAGCAGGCGATTTTTCTGAAACAGGTCCGGCACAATGATGGCATTGGCCACACCGGTCTCATCCTCCAGACTGAGAAAGACAAAACCTTTGGCGGTGCCGGGACGCTGTCGTGCGATGACGCATCCTCCAATTCGCAGATGCCGCCCGTTGGGAATGCCGGCGAGATCGCTGGCTTTGCAAACTCCCATGGCGTCCATACGCTCGCGATGATAGGCCATGGGGTGCGGTCCCACGGTCAGGCCAGTGCCGCGAAAATCGGCCACCAGCCGCTCTTCGGGATTCATAGGGCGCAGCGGAGATTTGGCATCAGGCTCGGGAAGTTCATCGAGTAGCGGCCCGGAGGGGCGGACCGAGCGCTCGATTTGCCAGAGCGCATCTCGGCGATGGAAGTCTTCACCACGGAGGCACAGAGACACGGAGGAATCGTTTTCGTTTTTCTCCGTGTCTCTGTGTCTTCGTGGTAAAGAACCGATGGAGTTCAAAGCCCCAATTTCCGCCAGAGTATTCCATTCATCTTTGCGCAATTCGGGTATGCGATGGATGAGGTCGTGAATGGAAGCGAATGGTGCGAAGTTGCGCTGGCGAACCAGCGCTTGGACCGCTTCTTCCCGCAACCCGCGAACGTAACGAAGGCCAAGACGCAGCGCTGGCGTTCCCTCGACTTGGTTCAGGGCAGGCCCACCGTCTGGCAGTCTCGTTGAGGCCAGGTTCTTTCGCCCCTCCGGGGCTTTGTCCTCTTCTATCATTCCGTTCCCACGGCTTACGCCGTGGGCTACATTCTTTCGCCGCTCCGCGGCTGGAGTATCAACTCCTTCGACGCTATCTTCCCGGCAATGTTTTTGGCCAACGACCAACGACGAACGACCAACGACCGTCCTGACGACTGACGACTGACGACCGGCGACTGCTCCAACGACCGTGCACTCCCACTCCGACTTCATCACATCAATGGGAAATATCTTCAGCCCGTGGCGCTGCGCGTCTTTCACAATCGTGGCCGGACGGTAAAAGCCCATGGGTTGGTTATTCAGCAACGCGGCCGTAAAGGCAGCCAGGTAATGACACTTCAGATAAGCGCTGGCATAGGCGATCAACGCGAAGCTGGCAGCGTGAGACTCGGGGAATCCATACAGCGCGAAAGAAGTAATCGAAAGCACGATCTGCTCCTGGGCTTCGCGTGAAATGCCATTGCGCGCCATGCCGGCGCGAAGCTTGGCTTCGATCTCCTTCATGCGTTTTTCCGAGCGTTTGAATCCCATCGCCCGGCGCAATTCTTCCGCCTCGCCCCCGCTGAATCCCGCGACCACCATGGCCATTCGTAGTAGCTGTTCCTGAAAAAGCGGGACACCCAGGGTGCGCTTCAACACCGGCTCAAGCGAAGGATGCGGATAGGTAATCTGCTCGCGTCCCATGCGTCGCTGCAGAAAGGGATTCACCATCTGCCCTACAATCGGGCCGGGACGAATGATGGCAACCTGCACCACGATGTCATAGAAACGCATGGGACGCAGGCGCGGCAGGCACGACATCTGGGCCCGGCTTTCGACCTGGAACATGCCGATGGTATCGGCCTTTTGCAGCGTGGCGTAAACCGTGGGGTCGTCCGCCGGCAGGTGGGCGAGATCCACTTCTTCGCCATAATGATCGCGAATGAGCGTGATGGTATCTTCCAGCGCCGCCATCATGCCCAGGCCGAGCAAGTCCACTTTGATGATGCCCAGGTCAGCGCAATCTTCCTTGTCCCACTGCACCACCACGCGGCCCGGCATGGATGCCGGTTCGAGCGGGACCACGGAATCGAGTTGCCCCTGGCAGATGACCATGCCGCCGGAGTGCTGTCCCAGATGGCGCGGCAAATCCTGCACCGCTTCACACAACTCAAAATATTTACGCAGGCGCGGATGGCGCAGATCCAGCCCAGCGTCGTGGAAGCGGTGGTCGAGCGCGTCATGCGCGTCGCGATATTCCCAGGTGGAAACCGCGGTCGAAACTTTGTCCAGAGTTTCGGGATCGAAACCCAGCGCCTTGCCCATTTCGCGCGACGCCATGCGATTGCGATAGGTAATGACGTTGGCGGTCATGGCGGCGCCGCGTTCGCCGTAGCGTTTGTACAAATATTGAATGACGCGCTCGCGCTGGTCGCCGCTGGGCAAGTCGAGATCAATGTCGGGCCACTCGCCGCGCTCTTCGGAAAGGAAGCGCTCGAACAGCAGTTCCATGCCGATGGGATCGACCGCCGTGATGCCGAGTGAATAGCAGACCGCGCTATTGGCAGCGGAACCGCGTCCCTGAACCAGAATGTTCTGCTCGCGGCAGAAGCGGACCAAGTCCCACACAATCAGGAAGTAGCCGGGTAGCTTGAGTTTCTCGATCAGCGCCAGCTCGCGCTCAATCTGGCGCTGGGCACGGCTTCTGAGGTCGGTGCCGGACCGGCCATAGCGTTGCTGAAAGCCCACCCGGGTGCGTTCGCGCAGAAAAGACATCATGGTCTCGCCCGCAGGCACGGGGTATTTGGGGAATTCATACCCCAGAGCTTCGAGCGTGAATTCGAGCCGGGATGACAGCTCTACCGTATTGGCCAGGGCCTCGGGCAGGTCGGAAAAAAGCTGCTGCATCTGCTGCGGCGATTTCAGATGACGCTCGGAGTTGCGCGCCAGCAGACGTCCGGCAGTCGCCAACGTGCAATGGTTGCGAATCGCGGTGAATACGTCGCAGAGTTCACGCTCTCGCGGGGTCGCATAGCAGACACCATTTGTCGCCAGCAGCGGGAGCTTGAGCGCTTGCGCGATTTCCATGGCGGCGCGGTTGCGAGCCTCCTGCTGGCGATGAAAATGACGCTGCAGTTCCACATAAACGTTGCCGGGGCCAAAAATGCCGGCCAGAAATTCCACCGAGCGCCGGGCTTCTTCCATGCCGCCGCGGGCCAGCGCGGCAGCGAGCGGGCCATCATCGCCACCGGTAAGGCAGATCAACCCGGTTGCATGTTCCTCAAGTTCATCTCCGCGGACAGCGCCTTCGCCTTTCTGTGCCCGCAGTTTCATTTTTGTGATCATCTGGCAGAGGTTCTGGTAGCCGGCGCGGGAAGAGACGAGCAGCGGAAGGCGGAATTCACCACGGAGACACGGGAGCGCGGAGGAATTCTTGAATTTCTTCTCAGTGTCTCTGCGACTCCGTGGTGAAAATTCACACGTCACCTCCGCCCCCATATGCGCCTTGATCCCCGCCTTTTTTGCCGCCATGTAAAAACGGGGCGCGCCATAGATGCCGTCCCGATCGAGCAGCGCCATAGCCGGCATCTGCAGGTGCTGGCACATGGCAATCAGGTCCTCAGGCAGGGAGGCGCCTTCGAGAAAGCTGAAAGCGGAGCGGGAATGGAGTTCGATGAACATCGTCCCTGGCTGGAGGGATGTAGTTTCGCTATTTATTCGCCTATAAATTCTGCCGCGCAAGAGGCGGGTTGTCAACTGAGGGGGAAAGGGCGCATTCGCGGGAAGACTGAGGCTGAGGGGAAGATGAGCAACAACGCGAGATAAGCCCAGTTGTTAGTTTCTGGTTCTCAGTTCTCAGTTGCAGCGAGATGGCGGCGTGCTTTTGAGCAGGCGCGCCGCCATGCTGAACAAGGACCTACGCTGGGACTTTGGTGCGCTTGCTGGTTTGCTTGATCGTGACCGGATCAAGGAACGTCATCATGGCCCGCAATTCTTCTCCTACTTTTTCGATCTGCTGCTTTTGTTCTTTCTCGCGGGTGGCTTCGAACCATTCGCGGCCGGTCTCGTTTTCTTTAATCCACTTCTTGGCGAAGGATCCGTCCTTGATTTCGCGCAACAACTGCCGCATGGTTTCCCGGGTTTGCTCGGTGACGATGCGCGGTCCGGCGGTATAGTCGCCATATTCGGCGGTGTCGCTGACCGAGTAGCGCATGTAGTTGAGGCCGCCGCGATAGATCAGGTCCACGATGAGCTTCAGCTCGTGCAGGCACTCGAAGTAAGCAATCTCAGGCTGGTAACCAGCTTCGACCAGGGTTTCAAATCCGGCTTTCAGCAGTGCGCTTACGCCGCCGCACAGCACCGTCTGCTCGCCGAAGAGGTCAGTTTCGGTTTCCTCGGCGAATGTAGTTTCGATGACTCCGGCGCGAGTGGCGCCGATGGCCTTGCCGTAAGAAAGCGCCAGTTGCTTTGCCTTGCCGGTGGCATCCTGGTGGATGGCCAGCAGTGCCGGTGTGCCGCCGCCTTCTACGAAGACTTCGCGTACCCGGTGTCCGGGCGCCTTGGGGGCTATCATCGAGACATCGACATTGGCCGGAGGGGTAATCGTCCCAAAACGGATGTTGAAGCCATGGGCGAACATCAGGGTCTTGCCGGCAGTCAGGTTGGGCGCAATGTCTTTTTTATAAACCGCGGAAGCAACCGTGTCCGGCACCAGGACCATGATTACATCGGCCCAGGCGGATACTTCGGCCGGAGTGCCGACGGTCAATCCGCTGGCCTTGGCTTTGGCCCGCGACTCGCTGCTGGCCGGCAATCCGACTCGCACCTCCACGCCGCTGTCTTTCAGGTTAAGGGCGTGGGCGTGGCCCTGAGAGCCGTAGCCGATGATGGCGACTTTCTTCGCCCGGATCAAGGCCTCATCGGCGGCATTCTCGTGATACATCTTCGACATGATTATTCCTTTCGATGAATAACAGCGTGTTTGGTTGATACAGATCTTGCTTCAAACGAGCTTGGTTAGACGGAATACGACACGCCTTCGTCGGCAGCGACATCAGGCGTCTTGGTCTGAGCCGGATTGGCCGTGGCGGAAGTAGTGCCGCGTCGCATGGCGACGATACCGGTGCGGACCATCTCGACTACGCCGTAGGGACGCAACACCTCCAGCAGGCCGTCGATCTTGTCTTCGCCGCCGGTGATTTCGATGGTGAGCGATTCGGGGGCGACATCCACCACCCGGGCCCGGAACACGCTGGCCAGTTCGAGCACATGCGAACGCG
Organism: Terriglobales bacterium; assembly: GCA_050745885.1. GTDB lineage: Bacteria > Acidobacteriota > Terriglobia > Terriglobales > Acidobacteriaceae > JAIQFF01. Next base: position 20,313 of record JBOGLD010000204.1, on the reverse strand, counting down.
CTTCATGAGTGGCGGCCACTTTGATCATGGCCAGGTCGCGGGCGATTGCCGGCTCGTGGGTGATGTTCTCGACCAGGAGCACGTTCACCAGGTTATAGAGATTGGCTTCGATGCGTTTAGCCTGGTCAGGGTTGGTGTCCACCGTGATAGTCATACGCGAGACTTCGGGCTTTTCCGTGCGCCCGACCGTCAGCGAGTCGATGTTGAAGGCGCGGCGGCGGAACAGCGACGCCACCCGGGTCAGCACGCCCGGCTTATTTTCGACATATACGACAAATATGTTCAGCATTTTTCCCTTATTCGTCCGCGGCGGTTTCGACAATGGGGCTGGGCCGCCGGATCATATCGTTCAAAGACGCACCGGCTGCGACCATGGGGTAGACGGTGTCTTCCTGCTCCACCTTGAAGTCGATCAGCACCGCGCCGTCATGATCGCGCGCCGCCCGCACTGCCGGCAATACTTGCGAGCGTTCGGTCACCGCCATACTGCGGATGCCGTAAGCTTCGGCCAGCTTCACGAAGTTTGGATTCAGCAGCGGCGTGGCTTCATAGTTGCGCTCGTAAAAGAATTCCTGCCACTGGCGCACCATGCCCAGGAATCCGTTATTGATGATGGCGATGTTGATCTTCAGCTTCTCCTGCTGGATGGTCGCCAGTTCCGACATCGTCATCTGGAAGCCGCCATCGCCCACGATCACCCAGACCTCGGCCTCAGGCCGCGCCACTTTGGCTCCGATCGCCGCGGGCAAGGCGAAGCCCATGGTCCCGAGGCCACCCGATGTAATTAACGACCGCGGCTTTTCGTGCTTGAAATATTGCGCCTCCCACATCTGATGTTGTCCAACGTCGGTCACGACGACCGTGTTGCTGTTGCGAGTTTCGCGCCACAGATCGTTGATGACGTGCGCGGCGTAGAGGTGTCCGTTGTCGGGGAGCTTTTGCACGTCCCGCACCGCGGAATCGCCTTTTAACTTGTCAATGGAATCCAGCCACTCGGTGTGGTCGACCGACTCGACGCGAGGCAACAGCTCGCGCAGAACTTCCCGCAGGTCCCCCACCAGTGCAACATCCACCTTGACGTTCTTGTTGATTTCAGCCGGGTCGATCTCGATGTGGATCTTCTTGGCATCCTGCGCGTAGGTCTTCAGGTTGCCGGTGACCCGGTCGTCAAAGCGCATGCCCAACGCCAGCAGCAGGTCCGCTTCCTGAATGGCGTGGTTTACCCAGGCTTCGCCATGCATTCCCATCATGCCCAGATTCAAAGGATGCGAAGCCGGGAATGCTCCCAGGCCGAGCAGAGTCAGAGCTACCGGAATACCGGCCTTCTCCGCCAGGGTCAGAACTTCCGCCATGGCGCCGGAGACAATAATGCCGTGGCCGGCCAGGATGAGAGGCCGCTTGGCTTTATGGATCAACTCCAGCGCCTGGGCATACTCCGACTCTTCAGGAGAAAGATCGGGACGATATCCCGGCGTCTGCGGCTTGGCAGCTTCCCAATCGAATTCGCAGGAAGATTGCTGCGCGTCCTTGGTGATGTCTACCAAAACCGGACCGGGCCGGCCCGAACGGGCCACATAAAACGCTTCGCGCAACACGCGGGCCAACTGGTCGGCGTGAGTGACGAGGTAGTTGTGCTTGGTGATGGGCAGGGTGATCCCGGTAATGTCGGTTTCCTGAAAGGCGTCCGAGCCAATCAGCTTGCTGCCCACCTGACCTGTAATACAGACAATCGGGGAGGAATCCAGCATGGCGGTGGCGATGCCAGTCACCATGTTGGTCGCGCCCGGGCCTGAAGTCGCGACCGCCACTCCAACCTCGCCGCCGGCACGGGCGTACCCATCCGCCATGTGGGTGGCGCCTTGCTCGTGGCGCACCAGAATGTGATGGATATCGCTGTGCTTCAAGGCGTCATACGCCGGCAGAATTGCGCCCCCCGGATAGCCGAAAACGTGCTTGACGCCTTCGCGCTCCAGGCATTCCCACAGAATTTGCGCACCCGTTTTTGTCATGAACCCAGTCCTCGATCTTGAACCTTTGCACCCTGAACTACGCTGGCAGCTGCCCACGCTCTGAGAACTGAGAACCAGCAACTGACCGCTGGTTTGAATCTTCAGTCCTGCGGCCGGTCTCAATTCCGGCTGAAACGGTACCCAAAACTACGCCAGCAATCATACTCCCCAGAGATAATCTTCCTGCTCGCCTTCGCGCTCGTTCGAGTGTGCCGCTTGGGCGGTGTGGGCTTTTTCTTTCGCATCGGGATGCGCCGAATGAACATCTTCCTTGCTCACCGCCGCCATCCACGTAGACGCCGTCTTGCCTGCACTGTCCGGAAGAGTAGCGGTCCGGCTGGGCACGTCGCGCACCAGTTCGAGCAGGTGTCCATCCTCGATGGTCTTGACCTTATCGGCCAGGGCCACGAAACGACGGTACACATCATCGAGTTGCGTCCGTTCGAAGGTGAAACCCAGATTCTCGTACCGTACTCGCAGGGCGTTCCGGCCCGAATGCTTGCCCAGCACCAGCGAGTTGTGGGGAGCGCCCACCGACTGGGGCGCTATGATCTCATACGTCGACGGGTCTTTGATCATTCCGTCCTGGTGAATGCCCGCTTCGTGCGCGAATGCGTTTCGCCCCACGATGGCCTTGTGCGGCTGCACGTAGACTCCAGTGATTTCAGACAAGAGTTGGCTGGACGGAAACAGCTCCTTGGCAATGACCGAGGTCTCATACGGATAGTGCTCCGCCCGGACCCGCATCACCATGACCAGCTCTTCCAGGGACGTATTGCCGGCCCGCTCGCCGATGCCATTCACCGTGCATTCCACCTGGCGCGCACCTGCGCCGATGGCTGCCAGTGAGTTTGCCACAGACACTCCCAGATCATTGTGGCAGTGCACCGAAATGGTCACGCCGTCGATGCCCCGCACCCGGCGGCGCAGGGTCTGGATCAGTTCGCCAAATTCGTGGGGCACGCTGAAGCCTACCGTGTCCGGAATGTTCAGAGTCGTCGCCCCCGCCTCGATCACCGCCTCCAGCACCTCGCACAGGAAGGTAATGTCGGTACGGCTGGCATCTTCGGCGGAGAACTGGACGTCCTTGCAGAGCGACCGGGCCAGTTTGACGCCGTCGCGAGCCTGCTCCAGGCACTGCCGCCGTGAAATCTTGAGCTTGTGCTGCAGGTGGATATCGGAAGTGGCCAGAAAGGTGTGAATGCGGGGGCGGGAGGCGCCTTCGAGGGCACGCCAGGCCCGCTCGATGTCGCCTGGACAACTGCGGGCCAGCGCGGCGATTACAGGCCTGCGGATCTCACGTGCCAGCACCCGCACCGCCTCAAAATCCCCTTCCGAGGCGATGGGAAATCCGGCCTCGATGATGTCCACCCCCAGACGATCGAGCTGGTACGCCATGCGCACCTTTTCGGCTACGTTCATACTGCAGCCCGGAGACTGCTCTCCGTCTCGCAAGGTAGTGTCGAATATGGTTACATACTCTGGTTGTGCCAAGTCTTCCTCCCCGGCCCAGCGGGCCCTGCCGGCCAATGCACAGAAACTAAAAAAGCCATCATCCGATGCGGTGGATGATGGCCTCTTGCTGATCTTGATATTGCTAAATCATCCACCGCTCTCTATTTCGTGAGGTGCAAGCACCAGGCCAGGAATGGCCACGCTAAGGGCGAGTACCGGCAATCGCACCTCCCGGGCAGAACCGCTCACGATGATTGCCAGACGATTCATGGAAATTCAGCCTGATCTGTATGTAAACAGGGTAGTGGCGTCGGCTGCAACTGTCAATCCAAATTGCCGCTTTAGCCTATCTGTTTTTTCGATAGATCGGTGCTGCGGGCAGAGGAGCATCCGCCGGAAGCGGCCGACAGCGGACCTCGTGATTGGGCCTAAGTCCGAGGTCCGGGGGTCTGAAGCCCGGCTTGAGGTAACGAGACCATCCCAGGTCCTTCCGTAATCTCCTGCCCGGGACCGACAAAGAGGATACTCATTCTGTGAACGCCCTCCCCCAACCTAACCCCGATCGTCGGGCGCCACGATTGAATCTGTCCGACAATACTCCTGCAGTTCTTCGCTGTGAAGACGGCCATCGGACTAAAGGACAACTGGAAGTTATTTCGCTCACCGGGGGCATATTGTGTCTGCCCAAACCGCTGGTTCGGGAGTCCCGGGTGAAGTTGATGTTTGTGACCCCAACAGGGCCGGTGCTGGGCACGGCGGAAATGCTGAAACCGGTTTCCTGGACCCAGCAACCCTTTCGCTTCGTTGGTCTCGATCGGGACGATGAGCGGCGGCTCCAGGAGTCGATCCAGTCGTCGTTTGGTCGAGCCTGCAAGGACCAGGAGTGGATCGATAAATACAGGGCTGCCCTCGACTACCAACCCCAGCAGCGCCGACGCCTTTTCAGCTCATCCCTGGCCGTGTTTACTCTAGCCATTCTGTCTTTGGGAAGCGCGATCTACCTTTTCAATATCTTCAACACCTTCAATATTCACCTGCACTAAACGCGGCATGCATCAGGCAAGCCTTAGTTCACTTTGAGTTGAACGATTGCACCGCCGCATTCTCGTCTTCAAAAGTTTCAAACAGGTTCAGGACGCCAATCAGTTTCAAGGTTTGCACCACGAACTTCGAGGGTGTGACCAGCTTCACGCCGCCGCCACGCTGCTTGGCCGAGGCCATCGCCTTGACCAGGATGCCGATGCCGCTGGAGTCGATCATCGGTACTTCGGCAAAATTGATGACCATGCGCGTGTCCCCGGCCGCCAGGGCGTCGTCCACCGTCTGACGAAAGCTGTCCACTCCGGGGCCCAGCCGTAAGGCACCGCGAATCTGCACGATCTGAACCTCTGAAAGTCTGCGGACGTTGATTTCCATCTTGCTCCTCCGGGGCCAATCCGTGCGGGACGCCCCGCCACTGGGAAACATTGACAGGGGCCGGGCGATTTGTTAGATTGCCCGCTCAACTTACTGGAGCCGCCGCGAATTTGCAAGTGCGCGGGACCCTCGCCCTCCCCCTCAGCTCCATAAGTCTTGCGACCGGCAACGGGCGGCTGCCAACAACAAATGCCGAAGTCGACACCTGTCGCTGTCCAGGCCCGGTTCCTGAGTGCCCTGCTTCAGGAACGCGAAGTCCAGCCGCGTGCCTTCCTGCTCGCCCAGCAGATCACCGAAATAATGCCCGGCGCAGCAGCAGCAGTGTATCTTCTGGAAGAACAACAGGGAACAGCGCGATGGTCGCCCAAGGCAGTAGCCGGCGATATTCACCTCGATGACGACATGGTCCCCGCCGACTCGGGCGCCCTGGGTCTGCTGGCCAGGGAGGGCCAGCCCTTGCTTCTGTCCGGGGCGAATCTCATACGGGAAGACTATGCCCACCTTCACGCCCGGCGCACCCTCCTGTCTCTGGCCTACGTTCCCATGATCGTCGATCAGACCCTCATCGGGGCCCTGGAAACAGCCACCTTCGATGAAGTGATCGACGAAGCCGATCTGTCTGGATTGGTTGAACTGGTCGAACATGCCGCTCCCGCGTTTTCGAACGCGATTCACTACGAAGCGGAACGCAATTCACATCTCGGATCCATTTCCCGATTGACCCAGCTTTACGACGTGGAAAAAGTCTTTAACTCCACCCTGGAAATGGACGAACTCAATCCCATCATTACCGCCAAGGTGCGCGAACTGCTTGAAGCTCAGGCCGTGAACCTCTGGCTGGTCAAGGACGAGCGGGAGTTGCTACTGATCGACCGGGCCGGCGAGGATGCGACCCGCGAGGTGGGGGCTTCGGAAAAGACGGGAGAAGGTTACGTGGCCGATGTCTCCGACTCCGGCGAACCCCTGATTATCGAAGATGCGGGCGACCCGCGCTTGCAGCAACGAAATGCAGGCCGGGACGGCGGCATTTTTTCTGTCGTGGTTGCGCCATTGGTAGCCAAGGGCTTCGAGGTTGGCGTGATCGAAGTCATCAACAAGACGGATGGTTCTCCATTCGACGAAGACGACCTTTTCCTGCTCAATTCCATCGCTGAGAGCGCGGCGTCGGCGCTGAACAATGCCGGGATGCTCCAGGCTGAGCGCAAAGTCGAGATCCTTGAAACCCTGGTCAAGGTGAGTGCGGAAATTACCTCCACTCTCGATCTGGACCGGGTATTGGACGCGATCGTAACCGGGCCTGGCGCTGTCATTCCTTATGAAAGGGCAGCAATTGCCCTGGAGGAACGGGGACGGCTGAAGGTCCGCGCCATCACCGGCATGCTGCGCATCAACCCGCAAGACCCGAACGTAGTTCGGCTGCAGGAGTTGCTGGAATGGGCCTCGCTTTCGAATGAAGCGCTGTCTTTCTCGCAGCATGGAGAACACTTCGAAGATCCACGCCTGGAGACACAAGCCAAGCTGGGCAAATATTTCTCAGAGACCGGTATGCGTGGCTTTTACGCTGTGTCTCTGGCCGACGACGACGGCCGCGTCGGCACCTTGTCATTCGAGAGCAGCGATCCCGACTTTCTCGGCCCGGCGCACCTGGAGATGATCAAGATTCTGGCGTCGCAGGCGACGGTGGCGCTGCGCAATGCCTCGCTGTACCGGGAAGTTCCCTTCATCGACCTGCTGAAGCCGGTGCTCGACCGGAAGCGCAAATTCCTGGCGCTCGAAAAGCGGCGCCGGGCGGTGCTGGTTGCAGCCGCGGTGGCGGCCCTGTTGTTCCTGTTGCTCTTCCCCTTACCGCTGCGCGTGGTGGGCGACGCCTCTGTCAGCCCGGCGCAAAGCGTTCTCATACAACCTGAGGTCGAAGGCGTAGTCCAACGCGTCAATGTTCGAGAGGGTGATGCGGTGAGCGCCGGAACCGTCCTGGCCAGTCTTGCCGATTGGCAGTACCGTGCTCAACTGGCAGCCGCCCAGGCCAAGTATGAAACCGCGGTCTCCCTGATGAATCGGGCATTGAATAACAACGACGGCGGCGAGGCCGGGATTCAGCGCGTTCAAGCCGACTATTGGGCCGCGGAACTGGCCCGAGCGCGCGAGCGCCTCGACCGCACCCAGTTGCGCTCCCCCATCAACGGCGTGGTCGCAACTCCGCACGTGGAAGATCTGATGGGCCGGAAGCTGATGCCCGGCGATACCTTTGCCGAAGTTGTCGACACTTCGCGCGCCGTTGTGGACGTGGCCATCGACGAAGACGACGTCCTGCTTCTTCACCCCGGCGAGAAAGCGTCCATAAAGTTGGAAGGATTTCCAACCCGCACGTTTCATGGCGTGGTAACCGTGGTCAGCCCCAAAAGCCAGGTGCAGGGCTCAGACCGCTTCTTCTTTGTCCGCGTTCTTGTGCCCAACCCGGAAGGCGCCATTCGGGACGGGATGCAGGGTAGAGGCAAAGTCGTCACCGGATGGAGCCCGGCCGGGAAGGTGCTGTTCCGCCGGCCTGCGATTTGGATCTGGTCCAAGCTCTGGTCCTGGTTTGGATGGTAGGAAAGTGTGTGTAGGCCGGAAGTCGGAGGTCTTATGAAACGGGACGTTGCGCTCGCCATATTGATGGCCATTACGCTGGCGTTGAGCGCGTGCAGTGATTCGAGCGAGACCTCGCGCGTGGCTGCAGCCCCTCCACCAGCGCGCCCCACTGCGCCGTCCCCCGTCGCTGCATCTTCTGCCCCACCGGACGACAGCGCCTTTGTGGCGTCGGGCCCGATCGTGGTGGAGAACCAGGTGGACGTGGCTGCCCTGCGCGAGGGCGTCATCGTCTCCATCCTTGCCGAGCCCAATACTCATGTCCGCAAGGGCCAGTTGCTGGCCCAACTGGATGACCGCCAGATTTCCGCCGATCTCGACGCCGCCTCCGCCAAAACGCGCTCCATCCAGGCCGACCTGAAAAACTGGCAAGCGGAGACCAAGGTGCTTGAGTCCGATCTGGTCCGCGCTCAAAAGCTCTGGGAAGCCGGCGTATTCACCAAGGAAACGCTGGAGCACGCGCAATACAAGGTGGAAGCGGACAAGTTCGAAATCAGCCGCGAGACCGAACTCCTGACCAACGCTCAGGCGACGGAGCGATCGCTGGCTCTGGAAAAAGAAAAGACCCGGATCACGGCCCCGTTTGCTGGAATCGTCGCCCGCCGTTATGTGCGCATGGGACAGAAAGTCGGGATCGGCGACCGCCTGTTCTGGGTCACTGCCGTGTCGCCGCTGGAGGTCAAGTTCACGCTTCCGGAACGCTTCCTCGGAAGAATAAAGAATGGACGAACCGTGCGGGTTGAATTGGCCGACGGCTCATCCGCGGTTTATCACATCGCCGTGATCACCGAGATCAGCCCGGTGGTCGATCCCGCGAGCGGAACCATCGAAGTGCTGGCCCGGCTTCAGGGTCAGGCCCCGGATTTAAGGCCGGGAATGCTCACCAACATTCGCCTGACGAATCCGCAATGAACATCCTTGAAGCTCTTGAAGTAGCGCTGCCGGATCTTCCCGCAAGCGCTGCAAAGCGCCGCTGTCCCAAGCTGGACCCTCGCGTCATCCACAGGGAACACCTAGAGCAAGGCGAACGCGTGGTGCTGGCGAAAATGCCCGGCACCGAGATCTACCTTCGCTTCACTCCGGAGCAGTGGCAACTGCTGGAACTATTCGACGGTGAGCGCTCGTACCAGCAGATTTCTGACCTCATTCTCCAGCAAGCCAATGTTGCGTATTCGGAAGAAGAGGTCAGGCAGTTTGCCTCGTACCTGGAACAGGGCGGCGACCTGTTCTACAAGACGCCGCTGGAGAAGAACATCACACTCCGGCAAAAGATGAGCAGCGAGCGGCAAAAGCGGGGCCGGTTTCATATTGCCGACGTGACCAACATCACGCTGCACACCTGGGCCCGCGCCGACGATTACCTGTCCCGGATCCAACCTTACTTCGAATTCATGTATAGCACCTGGTTCGTCCTCTTGACCCTTTTCCTGTTCGGGGTGATGGGCTGGATGTGGGCGGACAAATTCAGCGAAGTCTGGCGCGACAGTTTTGCCTTCTACAACTTCACCAAGAAGAGCACATGGGACCTGGTGGAGTTGTGGTTCCTGTTTGGGTCCCTCGCTTTTTTCCACGAGGCCGGCCACGGTCTGACCTGCAAACACTTTGGCGCCCGGGTGGAAAGGATGCAGCTCCTCTTGATGTTTTTTGAGCCCACTTTTGTCTGTGATTGCACCCAGGTCTGGATCGTGGGCGACAAGAAAGCCCGCATTTCTACCATCGCCGCGGGAATCTGGGTCGACCTCATCCTCTGTATGGGCGCCACCGTCGTCTGGTGGGGCACGGCCACCGGGATGTTTGTCCACGACTTTGCTTACAAGGTCATGATGATCACCGGCATCGGCGTGTCCCTGCTGAACCTGAACCCGCTGATCAAGCTGGACGGCTATTACCTGCTGGCCGAATTGATCGACGAAAGCGACCTGAAGGAAAGGTCGACGGCTTACGTCTCCAGCTGGACGCGCAAACATATTTTCCGCTTGCCGGCCGAAGTGGAATACGTCCCACGGCACCGGCGGGTGTTGTACATCGTTTATTCCCTGCTCTCGGGTTTGTACAGCTACACCTTGATGGGCCTGGTGGTGATTTTCGCGTACCACATCCTGAAGGCCTACACGCCGGAGTGGGCGTGGTTGCCGGCGCTTTTGCTGGCCCTCCGAATCTTCAGCTCCCGGATCACCATGTTGGAGCGATTCATGAAAACAGTTTACCTCGACAAGAAGGAACGGGTCGTCGCCTGGTTTACTCCATTTCGCGCCGCCCTGCTGGGTATGGCGGTTCTCGCCGTTCTGTTCGCGCCGGTCTGGCCCAGCTTCGTGAGTGGCCATTTCGTGCTGGAGCCGGTTCGCGCAACTTTGATCCACGCCGAAGTCCCGGGAACCGTGACCGAGATCCTGGCCGACGAAGGACAGCCAGTCGCCGCCGGTGGTGCGATCTTGCAATTGCGCAACCTGGAACTGGAATCGGCAGCCGGACAGGCCAATGCCGATTTGCGTAACGCTTCTGCTCGAGCCACCCAGGCCAGCCTGCGCTATGAGAATTTTGGACCTGCCGAGCGCGAACGTCAGCAAGCCAGCGAGCGCCAGCGCAGCTTTACCGAAGAGATGAAACATCTGCAAGTCACTAGCCCCATCCATGGCACCGTCACCACCCCGCGGCTCCATGATCTGTTGGGTAAGTACCTGAAGCCTGGGACTGAAGTCGCGGAAGTAGCCGATTTGTCTGTCATGACCGCGCGCATCTACGTTCCCGAATTCGGTATGCGGGATGTTCAGGTGGGAGCTCCAGTACGGCTTCATGCCGAGTCGCAGTTTGCACCCTGGTCTGGGACGTTGGCTTCGTTGGCGCCTGCGTCCTCTTCGATCGAAGCAGGATTGGTCGAGACCCAAAACCTGGAGGGCATTCGTTCCCCCAAGTTCTATGTGGGAAACGTGGAGCTGCAAAACCGGGGCGACTTAAGGGAAGGCATGAGCGGGGAGGCCAAGATTCTGGTAGGGCGTCGTAGTGCGGCGGGATTTGTCTGGCGCTTCGCCCGCGACCTGGTTGGCCGGCGCATGTGGTGAAGCGGGGGACAATCGCCTGCCAGGGCGCGTAAACAGATGCATGAACAAAGGGCTGCGATTGATTTCGCAGCCCTTTTCACGGCCTAACCGTGTACAGATTGGCTTTTCGCCAAAAACTCCCAGGGGGCTTGTGACGCCCGGCCAGAGGTTGCCCCTGGGGATGCTCCTGCTTAGTAGCCCCTACGAAGCGCCGCGTTTTTGGCCGGCTTGTGCGCGGGCATCTTCGCAGGTGCCTTCGCGGTCATTTTGGCAGGCGCTCTGGCGGGTGCTTTCGCCGGCATTTTCGCGGTCATCTTCGCCGGCGCTTTCGCAGGCAGCGTGGCCGGCTTAACGGCCGGACGATTGCCTGCAGCCTGGGGCGTGGCCAGAATTGCACTCTTTACTGCGGACCGTTGGCTGATCAAGGATTTCTTCTGTACCGACATGACGTCCTCCGTCAAACTGAATTTGATTTTCCAACCGGCCAGCTTTATCGACCTGCTCTGTCCGGTACGGCTTGGTTATAAGCAAGGGTGGGGCCAAACCTCTCGGGTCGGCGCCAGCGGCGAAATAATCAATCAATTCAGGAAGTTAGACCTGTAGCCGGTTGTGGAAATTCCGGCCAAGCCCGCGACACCTGCGCCTCGCGGTTAAAAATTGACCCAAGCAGGGTCAATAATTAACCCTGCAACCCGTACTTCCGGCACAGGTACTTCATTTTCTGGGCATTGATCTGGAGCAGGGCGGCGGCCGCCACCTTCTTGCCCCCGGTCCGGCGCAAAGCGGCTTGCAGATAGGCCAATTCAATCCGGGCCATTTCTTCATCGAACGAAATTCCCTCTTCGGGAATGAGCAGCGCCTCCTGCTTGGCGGTGCTGCTGTAAAGGATTTGCTGGGGCAGGTGTTTGGCGGTGATCACCGCGCCCGAGCCCATCACCACCAGCCGCTGTACCAGGTTCTCCAGCTCCCGCACATTCCCGGGCCAGTGGTATTCCTCGAGAATTTCCAGCGCGTCCGAATCCAGGCGCTTCAGAGGAACGCCGCCGGCAGCGCAATACATGCGCAGAAAGTGGTCCAGCAGGATGGCCACGTCTCCCGGCCGTTCGCGCAAGGGGGGAAGCACGATGGGAACCACGTTGATGCGGTAGTACAGATCTTCCCGGAAGCGGCCCGTCCGCACCGCCTGCTCCAGGTCTTCGTTGGTAGCGGCGATGAGGCGGAAATCGATCCGCTTGCTACTCCGGCTGCCGATGCGCTGGATGATGTGCTGTTCCAGCACCCGCAGCAGCTTGCTTTGCAAAGCCAATCCCAGCGTTCCAATCTCATCCAGGAAAAGGGTTCCGCCGTTGGCCGATTCGATATGGCCGGCGCGGGATTCGTGGGCATCCGTAAAGGCTCCCTTTTCATGGCCAAACAACTCCGCCTCGATCAGGCTTTCAGGGAGTGCGGCGCAGTTCACGCTCACGAATGGCTTCTCTCGCCGCGGGCCGCTGGCAACGATGGCCTGTGCCACCAGCTCTTTTCCGGTCCCGCTTTCGCCCCGCACCAGCACATTGACGTTGCTTTCGGCCACGCGGCTGATGGCGTCATACACCAACCGCATGGGCTCGCTGCCGCCGATCAGCTGGCAAAACGAATTTCGGTTGCGTGCCTCTTCCCGAATCCTGCGATTCTCGATTTCCGTCGCCCGTTCCTGCAGCGCGCTGTGGAGGACGGCTTGCACTTCCTCGAAATCCACCGGAGCCATGAAACAATGGCCGATTCCAGCCTGTTCGAATTGATTGCGTGAGGCCTTGCTGTGCGCCCGGGTGAAGCCCAGCAGGACCAGATTCTCGTCATGAGCGCGCAGTTTGCGTATCAGCCGCAACATTTGATTGTCGGAGGCCTGCGCGGTTTCAAGATCGAGAATGACGGCTTCAACTGTAGCCTCGGTGAGCAGCGGCAGTATCTGTTCTCCCGAGTCCAAAAGCGTGGCGTGAAATGCCGACGCCAATACTTCCTGCACCGCCAGTTGGACTGATTCATCCGTCGACACAACCGCTATGCGCGGGGCCGCGCCGGTGGGTATAGTATCGGTCGCCATGGAAAGGCCTCGGAATCCCCTGCCCCTAGGGAAAAGCATTCAGGAGGCAGGATTAAGCCAGGAATTATAGGTCAATTTTTCACCCATGGTGGGGAAATAATCGACCTTCTTCGGGCAAGGGTCGGGGGCATAAATTCCAGCTGGGGAGGCGGAAATGCTGGCTTCAAGCAAGGTGATAGGCTTTGTTCCTACCAGAGATTCCACCGGCGCCCGCGCTTTTTACGAAGGCAAACTGGGATTCCGATTCGTCAGCGACGACCCGTTTGCCCTGGTGTTGAGAGCCGGCGAAACCATGATCCGAGTCGCCAAGACGCAGGACTTCACTCCCGCCCCGTACACCGTTCTGGGCTGGGAAGTGCGAGACATTGAGGCCGTCGTCCGCTGGCTGCAGCAGCGTGGCGTCGCCTTCGAGAAATATCCCTTCGTCCAGGACCAGGAACTGGGAATCTGGACGGCGCCCGGTGGCGGCAAGGTGGCCTGGTTCAAGGATCCGGACGGAAACGTGCTTTCCGTCAGCCAGCATGAGCAGCGAAATGCACCCTGATCACCGGGTCGGCCGAAGAAAGCGACAAATTCCGCCTCCGGTTGCCACCGCGTTCTGCCAACAAAAATGGGGAGGCGGACGCGAACGTCCATCTCCCCTGGGGAGAAACGAAGTGCAACCTTGCTACATGCCGCTGTCGCCTTGCCCGGGCTGGGCCGGATGTAGCACACGGAACGTACTGCCGCCGTTTGACCACACCAGCACCAGCGCATCCTGTCCCGTGGGTACGCTGCTCAGCGCCTTCTGAACCTCGGACGCGTTCTCGACCGGCTTGCGATCCACTTCCACAATCACATCGCCAGACTGCAGGCCGGCGTTGTCGGCCGGGCTGCCCGGCTGCACTTCCTGGACCACCGCTCCGTGCAGGGTGCTGGGCGCCTGCAATTGCTGGCGCATGTCCGGAGTGATATCACCCAGACCAATTCCCCAGCGCGGCTTGCCGTGTCCGGCATTGGCATCTTCATTGAGGGATTTGTCGTGGCTGCCCATGGCTTCCAGGGTCACGGGGACGGCCACGCTCTTGCCGTCACGCATGACCTGCAGATGGACAGTCGTCCCTGGACTCTTCTGTCCCACTACTACCTGCAGAGAGCCCGCATCGCTTACCTCGTTGCCATCGATCTGGGCGATTACGTCGCCGACCTTCAGGCCAGCCTTGGCCCCGGGTGAGTCCGGGTCGACCTGGGTCACCACCGCCCCAACGGCTTTCTCCATGTGGAAGAACTTGGAGTTGTCCGGAGTGACGTCGGAAATTCCGATGCCTATGTAGCCGTGCGTCACCTTGCCAAACTGGATCAGTTTTTCCACCGTGGGGCGAACGATCTGGGTCGGAATGGCAAATCCCATGCCCGCGAACGCACCCGAAGGCGAAATCAGGAAGGTGTTAATCCCCACCACTTCCCCGTGCGCGTTCACCAGCGGCCCGCCAGAGTTTCCCGGATTGATGGCCGCATCGGTCTGGATGAACTCACCCGGCTTGTGGGCGTCGTCGGACGATGGGTTGGGACGATTCAGCGCGCTGACGATGCCGCGCGTCACCGTAAAGCGGAATCCGTATGGATTACCGAATGCCAGGACGGTCTGGCCCTGGCGCAGTTTTGTGGAGTCGCCCCAGGGGGCGTTGGGCAGGTCATGACCCTCGATCTTGATGACCGCCAAATCGGTCAGCGGATCGGTGCCCACCACCTTGGCTGGCAGAATGCGGCGATCGCTCATGGTCACGCGAACGTCGGTCGCGCCCTCGACCACGTGATTGTTGGTCACGATGTATCCGTCGGGGGAGATGATCACACCGCTGCCCAGTCCATGCTCAACCCGCTGCTGCGGCATCATGTGTCGCGGCTGCATCTGTTGCCCGAAGAACTGTCCGAACGGACCGAAGAATTGCTGCATGTCCTGCGCGTCGCCATCAGCCGAGGTGGCCTTGGTGCGTGACGTCACCGTGACATTCACGATGGCGGGGGTGACGCGCGCCGCCAGGGTTTCCATGGCCTGATCGAGCGAGAGCAGAGCCCCTACGCTGTTGTTATCGAGCGCAGTCGCAGTGGGACCAGCCATCGCAGCCTTGGCCGGCATGGCCTTTACGAAATCGTAGGTCACGAAGCCGCCCACCAGGGCGAAGGACAGAATTGGGATGATGAGACGTCGGCTTGCGATCGTCTTCCAGTTTTTGATCCAGTTTTTCATTTTTGACACTCCTGTTTTCATGTATGCAACTAATTATTTAGTTGTTGAAAAGCAAAAAAAAACTCAAATTGACTTGGCAATAAATCCCGCCAGCACCTGGTTCTGTCCCGGGCCGACCACAGTCACCTGCCACACGCACAGGTTCCACACCACAACTGGCGTAGCGTCATACTGCCCGCCTTGCACCACCTCGGTTTGCATCACGAGAAACAAAGTCGGCGGAGCCGCGCCGTCTCGCATACTGCTGCGAACCAGCATCGGGGCCTTGACTCGATGTTCGGCCGCGCTCGCGGGGAAGACTTCAGGCTTGCGCATCCTTCTGAACGGGCCCTTGACCGCGGACTTCGCGATTACGGGAACAGAACTCTTGCCTTCCAGCGGGAGTCGCTCCCGTCGGACCTCTTTCCGTTGCAACTGGAGCCTTGCGGGAACCACGTGCGCGCCCATGGACGCCATCGCACTCGTCGCAAGGTCTCCGGATGGGACCTCACTCGTAAGCGACGAGGGAGCGGCGGTGTTCTCGAACGACACCAGCCGCGTGGGCGCATGCGACAACGCCACCAGGCAGACCAGCGACACGCCAGTCACCAGGACCGGCGCCGGCCTCCACACCCGAGTGGCAGGGGGGCGGTTCACGTCCAGAATCTGCGACACCCGCAGCGAGACTTGCCGCAGGCGGTCCACCGCGGCCTGCGCCAGTGCGGACCTTCGCCGCAGGCAGCTCTTCTCGGCCATCGCCACCAGGCACTCCGCGTAGGCTCGCGGACTCGTGGTTTCGGCCAAAACCAAATCGTCGCAGGCCATCTCACGTTCGAGCGCCAGCTTCTTCTCGATCCACCACACCGCGGGGTGGAAGAACAGCAGCGCGCCTAAAATCTTCTGCACCAGATTGGTCCAGTCATCACGCCGCCGCAGATGGGCCAACTCATGCAGCAGGATGGTGTTCAGTTCGGGGGCGGAAAGGTCACGCATGGTCCAGGCGGGGATGACCACCAGCGGTTTCATGAACCCGATTGCCGTCGGTACCCGCAACTGATCCGAGGTACAGAGCTTCACCACTCTCGCTGAGTCGAACTCTTCCAGAGTCTTGCGCAGTATGGGACTGAGGGCCGCTACATCGACGGGGACGCAACCCTTGCGAATCCGGTGCAGGTGCCAGAAACCGATGCCCACCCTGATCAATCCCGCGCTTGCCATCAGCAGCCACGCGGCGGAGATATAAAGCGCCCACGCCCCGGGCATGGTGATCTCGG
Organism: Terriglobales bacterium; assembly: GCA_050745885.1. Taxonomy (GTDB): domain Bacteria; phylum Acidobacteriota; class Terriglobia; order Terriglobales; family Acidobacteriaceae; genus JAIQFF01. Next base: position 4,204 of record JBOGLD010000204.1, on the reverse strand, counting down.
ACCGCTTCGTCAATGCGGCGCCCCCCGCCGCCCAGGTGCCGAACAGGGGCAGGGCCGCGATCCCCAACAAAGCCGCGAACCAGACCGCGAAGCGGGTGCCCGAATTCTGCCGGCCCACGGCGCGCAGCAGGAGCCAGGCCAGTAGCACGATGAGCATCCCTTCCGCCGCGCAGTTCAGGATGCGCTCGGCGGAAAGCTGGGCCACAGATTCGAGATTGAGCGCCGCGATCATCATTTCTCTTTCTCTATATTCTCTTTCTCTTCTCTCGATTGCAGCAATTCCCGAAGGTGCTTCAGTTCCTCGGCTTCGAGAGCCTGGTCTTCGAGAATATTCAGGACCAGCAATTCGTGAGAATTTTTGAAGAACCGGCCGACCAGGTGCCGGATTTCGGAGCGCGAGGCTTCCCCACGCTCCATGATGGGTCGGTAAATGTGGGCCCGGCCGTCTTTGACGTGCTCAACGTAGCCCTTGTTTTCCAGGACGCGAATGGTGGTCAGGACAGAGTTATAGGCCAGCGCCGGCTTCTGGGGAAGCGCATCGAGCACCTGCTGGACCGTGGCCGCGCCCTTCTGCCAGAGCACGTCCATCAGGCGCAGTTCAGCCTCGGTCAGGGTCTCAGACTTTCTCGGCGGCACAAGCCATTCTCCTGCTGCTCCTGTTCTATTAAACGCAAAGCGGGAACCAAAGGTCAACTAATTATTTAGTTGCTGACTGGCCTGGTTTGGTTGTCCTGGCGGCGGCCGGACGCCGAATGCGGGGATGAGTGCTGAAACGACGTTCGCTCCGGAATTTCGTCCCGAGCCAGGCCTCTTGGGGCGCATAGATATGCATCTAGACCACTAGGTTCTATCTTGCAGACCGTGTACGGATACGGTTATAACTGCAGGAGTTCCGTTGTTCCGACAGGCTCGGGGGCGTATGAGATTCCGCACAGTTGTCGTGGTTGCGACCAGAGTTTGCATTGTCATCTCTCTCTTGACCCTGACCGTTGTGGCCCAGGAAAGGAACCAGGAGAAGAAGGAAATCAGCTACACCGTCGGACCGGGAGCGGTGGTCTCGATCACCAATAATTACGGTCCCATCACCGTCAAGCCCTCCGGAAGCAGGCAGGTTGTCGTGGAGACGGTTTCGCACTCAGATGCGGTCAGCCTGCTGAACGAGCAACACGGAGATCGCATAGAGCTGTCTTCGATCTCGAACCGCCAGGGCGCCAATTTGGTGGAGTACACGGTCTTGGTACCCGCAGAGGCGGTCGTCAGCTTGCGTTCCTCTGACGGAACCCTGCGGGCGCAGGGACTCCGTGGGGATGTGGTCCTCGAAGCCGCCACCGGTTCGGTGGAAGTGACGGATATCACGGACGCCCACCTGCATGTGAAAACTTTGAGCGGGCCGATTACCTTGACCGACATTCGCAACAGCCATCTGGACATCCACTCGGTCAGCGGCAACGTCGAGATCCGCAATGTGACCGGACCGTCGGTCGAGGTCAACTCCGGCAGCGGTCGAATTTCTTACTCAGGCGATCCCGGCCCGGTTGGAGAATACCTGCTCACCAGCCACTCGGGAGACCTTGACGTCTCGATTCCCGCCAGCGCTCTGGTCAGCATCAAGGCGCGGTCCATAAAGGGCGAGTCTGATCCTGAATTTCCCATTGCCAGGGGTTTTTCCGCGGCCGGAGCCGGGAATCTGCTGATCAAACCCGGGACGATTACCGGGTCCCTCTTTGAGCTGCGTTCTTTCCGAGGCAAAATCCGCCTCAAGCGCCCCTGACTTATATCCTAGACAAGACACCTGGCCCCCGTGTACCGCGGAGGCACCCGCTGTGGTTACCACGGTGCCGCGACCATGGTGGGCGTCCGGCTTTACCGACCGGTAAACACCGGTTGCGTTCAGTTCCATTCCCGGTGTAGATTTCTAAAACGTGTTCTTGCGGTCATCGTTATGCGGTCATTCTCGAAACAGATAGCGTTTCTGTGCCTGCTGCTGACATTGAGTTCAGCCGTGGCATTTATTGCGCATCACCATTCGAGCGCAAACGACGCCGCCAAATGTACGGTCTGTGTGACCGCGCATTCCGCTGCTCCCAGGGCCGCTCTGGTCTTGCCTGGCCGCACCTTCGTTCGGGTATCTGTTCCCCAATCCAAGCCTGTCGCTGCCCGGCAGCGCCTCGTCGCGTTTGCCCTCAACGTTCGTCCGCCTCCAACCGTCTAGAAATCTAAAGAGCTGATCGAGACTTAGTGCGCCTTGAGCGCACCTCTTTCCATTTTCTTAAAACTTTTGGAGGAATCATGCTGGCTTCATATAAGAAGTCGCGGCTCGCGGCTTACGTGGTGGTTTTCTTGCTGGCGTTGGGATTTCATGCTTACGGGCAATCTGGCGGAAGTTCAACGTCGGTCGCAGGTTCGGTCGTGGACCCGACCGGCGCGGTGGTGCCGAACGCGGTGGTGGAGATGCGCAATCCGGTCAGCGGTTTTGAACGCACCGTCACTACCGACAGTGGCGGGAAATTCAGCATCCCAAACATTCCCTTCAATCCCTATCACCTTACGGTAACCGGACCGGGCTTCGCGCCCTATGCCCAGGATGTCGACGTGCAATCGATCGTGCCGGTAACCGTCAGCATTACTCTCCAGGTGAAGGGTTCGAGCGAAACCGTAACCGTGGAGGCTGCCGGCCAGGACCTGCTGGAGAACACTTCGACCTTTCACACCGACGTGGATCGCGGCTTGTTCGACAAGATGCCTCTCGAGAGCGCGTCCTCGTCGGTGAGTTCGCTGGTGACTTTGTCTTCTCCGGGAATCGCCGCCGATTCCAACGGCCTGTTCCATGGTCTGGGCGACCACGCGGAGAATTCCTTCTCCGTGGATGGCCAGCCCATCACCGATCAGCAGAGCAAAGTGTTTTCCAACCAGATTCCGCTCGATTCCATTGAGTCGATGGAAGTCATCTCCGGCGCTCCGCCCGCGGAATTCGGGGAAAAGACGAGCGTCGTCATCAACGTGACCACGCGCTCCGGGGAGGGCATGACCACGCCCCAGGGCAGCATCACGACTTCCTATGGCAGCTTTGGCACCGCCGATGTTGGGGTCAATCTCGGCTATGGCGGCCAGAAGTGGGGGAACTTCATTTCCGCCAGCGGGCTGAACAGCGGCCGATTTCTGGATCCGCCGGAATTCGCCGTATTTCATGACAAGGGAAATGAGGAAAACCTCTTCGACCGGGTGGACTTTCAGCTCTCGAAAGTGGATTCCATCCACCTGAACCTGGGATTCACCCGCTCCTGGTTCCAGACCCCAAATGCATTCGATAATCTGAATGCCGGCGCGACTGACCCGATCGTGGGCAATCCGGTTGGCCCCACGGACCAGCGCTCACAAATCAAGACTTTTAACATCGCGCCGTCGTGGACCCGCTTGCTCAGTCCCAACGCAGTGTTCACTTTCGGCGGATTCGTGCGGCGCGACCAGTACAACTACTATCCCAGCGCCAATCCATTCTCTGATCTGGGACCCATTCAGCAAGAAACCGTCAATCAGGACCGGACCCTCTCCAACGTTGGCCTTCGCTCCGATATTTCCTGGGTAAAGGGAATTCACAACCTGAAAGCCGGCGCCACCTACCAGCAGACCTTTCTGGATGAGAACACCAACTTTGGGGTTGTCGATCCCGGGCTGAACGCGCCCTGCTTCGACGCCAACGGCAACCCCGTGCCCTGGGTCGGCAGCCCGGGACTGAACGACCCCGCCAATTGCGGATCGGCGGTCACAACCGATCCTGTGCTTTATCCAGCGCCGTTCACCTCCAATGCCGATTTCTTCAACTCGCTGGGCTGCTTCGATCTGAGCCGTCCGACGCCCGCGGCAGGAGACGGTTGCGCCGGTTCCGCCAGCGGCCTGTTCAACTTTCGCGGGCATACTGACGTCAAGCAGCTCGCCCTCTATCTTCAGGACACCATCACCAAAGGGAGCTGGTCGCTGAACCTCGGCCTGCGCGGCGATTTGTACAACGGGCTCACGACCCATCAAGAGCTCCAGCCCCGCCTGGGCGTCGCCTACAACGTGAAGAAGACCAACACCGTGCTTCGCCTTTCCTATGCCCGGGTCCTGGAAACTCCCTTTAATGAGAACCTGGTGCTGGCCAGCACGGGATGCAACTCCCTCGTTCTGGCTTCGCTGCTGGGTTGCGTGACGCCCGGCGTTGCCA
>JBOGLD010000203.1:0-9244 GCA_050745885.1 Terriglobales bacterium | reverse complement strand
GCGTGTCGTAGCTGTAGTGGGTGGTGCCGTTCTCGGGATCGGTCAGAGTCACGCGGTTGGAGGCGGCATCGTAGGCGTATTGCACCGTAAACGTCCGTGTGGGCCCGGAGGTGAAGTGGGGGAAACCCGGGACAGGAACCCCGGGGACAGACGAGACGTTCCCTCAGTTCAGCTCAAGACCAGCGCGTCGGGTCAGCCTCTAGTCCAGATAATTCAACTCAACCAACTCAAAGCGCGAGCGCATCGAGCGCGCACACGTCTCTGTCTGGCTCCTAGTTAAGCGGCGCTCCAGGACCCCTCCTTTTCCTCCTCTCCGCCCCAAATTGACTTGCCTCTGTCCACGGCCTAACATAACCGCCACATGCTAGGCCAGACCATCTCCCATTACCGTATCGTCGAGAAGCTGGGCGGCGGCGGGATGGGCGTGGTGTATGAGGCGGAAGACGAGCGGCTGGGCCGCCGCGTCGCCCTGAAGTTCCTGCCCGAGGACCTGGCACAGGATCCCCAGGCGCGGGAGCGTTTTCAGCGGGAAGCCCGCGCGGCGTCGGCCCTGAACCATCCCAACATCTGTACCATCTATGACATCGGCGAATACCAGAACCGGCTGTACATCGTCATGGAATGCCTGGAAGGGACGACGCTGAAGCAGCGGATCGAGGGCAAGCCCATCTCCCTCGAAAGTTTCCTGGACATTGGAGTGCAGATTGCCGACGCGCTCGAGGTGGCCCACACGGCCGGGATTGTGCATCGCGACCTGAAACCGGCAAACCTTTTCCTGACCAAGCGCGGACAAGCCAAGATCCTGGATTTTGGCCTGGCGAAAGTCGCGTCTGGGCCGCTGGCCCCGTTGCCAACCGGGGGCGCATCGCTGCCCACCATGGCCGTGGACGCAGCCCATCTCACCAGCCCAGGGAGCGCCGTGGGCACGGTGGCGTACATGTCGCCGGAACAGGCCCGGGGCGAAGATTTGGACGCCCGCACCGACCTGTTTTCGTTTGGCGCCGTGCTCTACGAGATGGCCACCGGGCGCCAGCCCTTCACCGGCAACACGTCGGCGATCATCTTCGATGCAATTCTCAACAAGCCGCCGACCTCGCCAGTCCGCATCAATCCAGACTTGCCCGCTCCGCTCGAAGCGGCGATTAACAAATGTCTGGAGAAGGACCGCAGTCTCCGCTACCAGACAGCGTCCGATCTCCGCGCGGATCTGCAGCGCTTCAAGCGCGACACGCAGTCGTCCAAGATCGCGGCGGTTTCGGCCACGACTTCATTGGCGGTTCCGGGATCGAAACCACGTTGGGCCATGTTAGCGGCCGGACTGACCGCCGCGGCGGTGGTTGCCATGATTGTGGTTGGCTATTTTGCGGGTTGGTTCACAACCCCACGGCCCTACTCGCAAGCCGAACTTAAGCCGCAGCAACTGACCGCCAACTCGTCCGAAGATCCGGTTGCGGCCACTTCGATGTCGCCGGACGGGAAGTATCTCCTCTACGCCGATCTGGAAGGACTACACCTCAGACTCATCTCCACCGGAGAAACCCAGTCGCTTCCCATCCCGGACGCGTTCTGCTTCCGTTGAGCGCGCATCGAATGGTCCCAGGATGGGACCAAACTGCTGGTCAGCGGGCCGGTTGCGCAGGAAAAGCAAGGCATCTGGATGATTTCGGTCATTGGCGCCACGCTGAAGAAATTACGTGACGACGCCTATGATGCATCAATGTCTCACGACGGCGCGCAGATCGTGTTTCGCGACTCGATTACCCGAGATATCTGGCTCATGAGCGCCGATGGCGGGCAAGCCAAAGTGCTGATCAAGCCCGATGAGGGCTACCATCTGTTCGCACCCACGTGGTTCCCGAACGACAAGCGCATCCTCTATGCAAAGTTTCGGATCGCGAACGGCGAGACCACGGTGGCACTCGAAAGCCGTGACCTCAAAGGCAATGATCCGGTCGTCCTTCTCTCCAACCGGCACCTCACTGATTTTTGCTGGGGGCAGAGCGGACGCCTGATCTATGCCCTTCGGGAGCCGCCTCCGAACCAGTACGACTCGAATCTCTGGGAATTGCGGTTGGACGAGCTGACCGGCAAGCCGAAGGGGACTCCGCGTCGTCTTACCGACTGGACCGGCTTCTACTTTGGCAGTCCAGAATTAACCGCCGACGGAAACCGTTTTGTCTTCCTCAACGGAAGAGGGCAAAGCGATGTCTATCTGGGCGAGTTGACGAACGGCGGAAGGGAGCTGAAAACTCCGCAGCGGCTGACCCTCGATGAACGGGTCGATTGGCCCGGCGGATGGTCGGCTGATAGCAAGACGGTGTTCCTCTATTCCGATCGGAACGGAGATTTCGATATCTACAAGCAGGGTGTAAACCAGCGCAATGCCGAACCGATTGTCACCGGGCCGGAGGAGAAATGGGCGCCGCAGATGAGTCCCGACGGCAAGTGGGTGCTCTACATGCAATGGCCCAAAGCGGTTGAAGGTGCGGCCGGCGACGCAGGCAAGCTGATGCGCATTCCGCTGGCAGGCGGTCCGGCGGAAGCAGTGATGGATATCAAGGGATATCCTTCGATCCTGTCGGGCACCGACCCCACGAATTCCGTGGGAGGCTATCCCAGTTTCCGCTGTTCGCCACGCGGGAATGGCTCTTGCGTGCTCGCCGAAGAAGGCGAGAAGCAGATCACTTTTACCGCCTTTGACCCTTTACAGGGGCGGAAAGCGGAACTCGTGAAAGTCACGACTGATCCCGACGCCGCGAGTTGGGACCTTTCTCCCGACGGAAGCCGGGTCGCGCTTTCCTCCTTCGACTATAAAGCAGGAGATGTGCAGATTGTTCCGCTCGCGGGTGGAACTCCGCAGAAGCTGTCTGCCTTGCCCTGGACGGAGCTGGTTGCGACCGCGTGGGCCGCGGATGGCAAGAGTCTGTTTCTGGCAAGCTATTCTTCGCGCGGAACATCGATTGCGCGCATGGACTTCACCGGCGCGCCAAAGCTGCTGTTCCACCAGCCCAGTTGGGACATTTTCTCGCTCGTGCCTTCGCCCGACGGCCACTACCTGGCCTTTGGTCCAGTGATCACCAGCGCCAACGCCTGGACCATTGCGTCATTTCCGCTTAAATGATGAGGTGCAAGACAGCCTCACGGGAGTGGGATTTCGTCTGCCTTGCCTTCGAGAATACAATCGGGGAATGAATTCGCGACTCCCGGCGCTGCTGCTCTTTGCGTCGATGGCCTGGGCACAAGGCGCGCCGGACATGGCTTCGGCGCCGCACTACCGGCAGTTGCTCGCGAACGATCAGGTACGCGTGTTTGCGCTCACGCTCAAACCGCTGGAGCAGACCATGGCACGCCACGATCACAACTTCCTGGTGGTTGTGCTTCTGGATTGCAATGTAGTGATGTGGCCCGAAGGAGAATCCTACATCATTGATTTTCACTTCAGCCCGGGTGATGTCCGCTACTACCCTGGCGGACGGGCGCTTGGCATCCGTAATGACCGCACCACGGAATATCGCAATGTCACGGTTGAATTTCTCGATCCTAAAGTGACGAATTACAGCTATCAAGGCTATAGCGGCACGTGGGACTATGGACCCGCCGCCATTAACCCGCCTGTCGATCCGCACGCCAAGTTCACGAACTCGATTTTGCTGGGAACGGCCGGCGTGAGTGACGTCCAACTGCTTGCCCGCGACGCGCTGCCGCCGCCGGAGAAACCAGGCCCGGAACTGCTGATTCCAGTTACTGATGTCGACCTCAAGGCTGGGGAGTACGCGAGAATACGTAAATCGTCGGGCGAGGTAGTCTGGATTCCAGCCGGACGGAAGTCGACCTATTTGAACGCGACGGCTGATCCGGCGCGGTTTATCGTGGTGCAATTCACACCGGGAGCCAAGAACTAGGTGCTTCTCCAGGTATCCCGATGAAGCGTCCCGCGGCCTCACTCCTTCTTCTTGCTCTCATTTCCTGGCCCGCGCTCGCGCAAGACCATCCAGCGGAAGCCTCAACCCGCACCTCTGCGGCGGTAGCACCGCAGCTTTCCCAGGACCAGATTCGCGCCCTCATTCGCCAGGTGGCCGACAAAGATATCGAGAATGATAAGAAGCAGAGCGCCTACACCTATATCCAGCGCGAGGAAGAACACAAACTGGACGGTAAGGGGCAGGTGAAGTCGAGCGAATCGAAAACGCAGGAGATTATGGTGCTGTATGGCGAACAGATCGAACGCCTGATTGCGAAAGATGACAAGCCGCTCCCGGAGAAGGACGCAGCCAAGGAAGAAGAGCGAATCCGGAAACTGACGGACAAGCGCAAGAATGAAACCCCAGAGCAGCGCGAGAAGCGACTGCAAGAGGAAGAGAAAGATCGCGAAGACGGCCGCAAGTTCGTGGGCGAAGTGGCCGACGCCTACAACTTCCGCCTGATTGGCATGGAGAATCTGGAAGGGCGCCCGGCTTACGTCATCGATGCCGAGCCGCGGCCCGATTTTCAGCCTCATTGGAAGCAGGCCAGGATCTTGCCCAAGTTCCGCTTTCGCGCCTGGATCGATCAAGCCGAATCGCAGTGGGTCAAGCTGGACGCGGAGTGCATCGACACCGTCTCCCTGGGATGGTTCCTGGCGCGAATCCACAAGGGGTCACGCCTGCTGCTCGACCAGACCCGAGTCAACGACGAAGTCTGGCTGCCGCGGCACGTGGCGGTCAAAGTCGATGTGCGTGTCGCACTGCTGAAGAACTTCAACGTGGAAGCGGACATAACCTACCGCGATTACAAGAAGTTTCGTACGAACACGAAGATCGTTCCCGTGAGGGAGTAGCAGCAGCACTGAGCGGCTGGCTTTCCGGGAACTGCCGAAATACATAGGTCCTTCACGGCCTGAAGGCCGTTCAGGATGACAGGCTTTATCGCTGCGGCCTCAACTCTTTTTTTCTGCTACTTCCAGACGCGTCTCGGCCCTTTTAAGAGCGTCCTCGGCGTGCGTGAAATCAGCCTCGGTCTTGCCGGTCTTCAAAGCTTCCTCAGCCCTCTGCTTCGATTTCTGAGCGCGCTTCACATCGATTTCGTCCGGCCGTTCGGCGGTTTCGGCCAGGATAGTCACTTTGTCCGGCAGCACCTCGACGAAGCCCCAGGCCACTGACAGATAGTACGTCTGGCCGTTCTTGAGATAACTGATTTCGCCCACCGCCAACTCGGTAATCAACGGCGCGTGGCCGGGCAGGATGCCGAGGTATCCGTCCTTGCCAGGAATCTGGATTTCCTCCGCCACGTCCTTCACCACCATCTTCTCGGGGGTGACGATTTCGAGTTGGAAAGTGTCTGGCATCAATCGTTGGTCGTTCGAGCTTTGCCGCTGGTCGTTGGTCCTTGGTCGTTGGTCGTTAGCAAAAAAACCTTAGCTGCCTGGCATTTGTCCCTGGCGTCTACTTTGCTCAAGGCCAATGCGCTTGGCCAACGACCAAGGGCCAACGACCAACGACGGTTCTTACGCTGCTTTCAATTTCTCCGCCGCTTCGAGCACTTCATCAATTGTGCCCTTCATGTAAAAGGCTTGTTCGGGGATGTCGTCGTACTTGCCTTGGTTAATCTCCTTGAAGCCCTTCACCGTGTCGGCGACCTTCACGTAGCGGCCCGGCGAGCCGGTGAACTGCTCGGCCACGTGGAACGGTTGCGAGAGGAAGCGCTGAATCTTTCGGGCGCGCGCCACGCTGATCTTCTGGTCTTCGCTCAGTTCGTCGATGCCGAGAATCGCGATGATGTCCTGCAAGTCTTTGTAAGTTTGTAGCGTCTTTTTCACGCCTTGCGCCACGTCGTAGTGCTCCTGACCCACGATGCGCGGATCAAGAATGCGCGATGTTGAAGCCAGCGGATCCACCGCGGGATAAATTCCGATCTCGGTCAAGGCGCGCGACAGCACGGTGGTGGCGTCAAGATGGGCGAAAGTCGTGGCCGGAGCGGGATCGGTGAGATCGTCGGCGGGCACGTAGATGGCCTGCACCGAGGTGACGGATCCCTTCTTGGTGGAGGTAATCCGTTCCTGCAATTCGCCCATTTCCGTGGCCAGGTTCGGCTGGTAGCCTACGGCGCTGGGCATGCGGCCGAGCAGCGCGGAGACCTCCGATCCGGCCTGGGTGAAACGGAAAATGTTGTCGATGAACAGAAGCGTGTCCGCGCCTTCTTCGTCGCGGAAATATTCGGCGACGGTCAGTCCGGTCAGGGCCACGCGCAGGCGTGCGCCGGGAGGCTCCGTCATCTGCCCGTAAATTAGGGCTGCCTTGGATTTAGCCGGATCGCCCGGCTTGATGACGCCGGACTCGGTCATTTCCAGCCACAAGTCGTTGCCTTCGCGGGTGCGCTCGCCGACGCCGGCAAACACGGAATATCCGCCGTGCTGCTTGGCCACGTTATTGATCAGTTCCTGGATGAAGACGGTCTTGCCGACACCGGCGCCGCCGAACAATCCAATCTTGCCGCCTCTCAAAAAAGGCTGAATGAGGTCCACAACCTTGACACCGGTTTCGAACATCTCGGCGGTGGTCGCCTGTTCGTCAAACAGCGGCGCCGGGCGATGGATCGGCATGGTCTTGGTATGCTCGATGGGTCCCAGTTGGTCGACTGGCTGGCCGATCACGTTCATCACGCGTCCCAGCGTTCCGCGGCCCACGGGCACCGAGATGGGCCCGCCCTGGTCGATGGCTTTCATGCCCCGCACCATGCCTTCAGTCGCCTCCATGGCAACGCAACGCACCCGGCCTTCGCCCAGATGCTGCTGCACTTCCAGAATCACATTGACTGGGTTGGGGACGGTGAACCCGTCGCTGACGACCTTCAACGCCTCATAAATCGGCGGCATGGCGCCCTCGACAAACTGCACATCCACCGCGGGACCGGAAATCTGGATTACGCGTCCAATTCGCTCTGGCATAGGACCTCAGCTCTTAGCTTCTAGCTTCTAGCTTGATCTCAAAAGCTCGCGACCGTGCCGTTGGCGATTAGCCAGGAGCCAGTAGCTAGAAGCTGCCTTACTGCGCTGCTGCTCCGCTCACAATCTCGATAATTTCTTTGGTGATCTTCGCCTGCCGCGCCCGGTTCATGGCCAAAGTCAGCGAATCGATCATGTCGGTGGCATTGTTGGTGGCTGCATCCATGGCGGTCATGCGCGCGGCATGCTCCGCCGCCACCGATTCCTGCAGGCCGCGAAAAACTTGTATGGCCACATATTTCGGCAAGAGCGATCGAAACAGCTCCTCGGGAGGCTGCTCGTAAATATAGTCGACCGGCGCGGTAGCGAACCTGGCAGCCGCGGCGTCAATGTCATGCGTGTCCACGGGACGAATGCCGACGCCCGCACCTTTCGCAGCTTCGAGAGCGCGGTCCCTTTCCTCGTCGGTCATGGCTTCCGCCATGCGCACTTCGGGCGCACCAATCTGTTCGATGGGCAGGATCTGTTCGACAATCAGGCGTTGCGCGATCACCGACTTGAACTCGTTAAACACCAGATACACAGCATCAATCTCTTCCCGACAGTAGCGTTCAACGACGCGTTCAGCCAGGTCGGACGCCAGGGAGTATTCGACCTTGTTCAAAACGCCGATCTGCTCGCCCACAATGGTGGTCTGCGGCGGCGTTTGCGAGTCGGCTGTTCTCGGCTCCGCTGCCCGGTAGCGGCGGCGCAGAAAATCACGCCCTTTCCGTCCGATAGTCTCAATCTCAACGTTCTTGTCCGCCTTGGTCTCAATAAAACGTGCCGCCGCCTTCAGGATATTCGTATTGAAAGCTCCCGCCAGGCCTTTATCGCCCGTGACCACGATCAGCAGAACTTTTTTTTCAGGGCGACGGGCCAATAGAGGATGCCGAGGTTCACCCGTTTCCGGATCAAAGATCTCGGCCCGCGACACCAGCGACTTCAGAACATTGGTCAGCATCTGGGCGTAGGGACGCGCCGCCAAGGCGCGCTCCTGTGCCCGGCGCAACTTCGCCGCCGAGACCATTTTCATGGCCTTGGTGATCTGCCGCGTGTTGGTCACGCTGCGTATGCGCCGCCGGATATCGAGAATGTTTGGCATGAATCAGTCTTCAGTCTTCACTCTTCGGCCGTTGGCCTCAAGCTCAAAGCCAACAAGAGTTGAAAGCTACTTCGCCGCTGCCTGCCGGTCCGCTACGAATGCTTCCTTGCTTTGCTTGATCACTTTGCTCATTTCGGCTTTGAGGGCATCGTCCAAAACTTTTTTCTCCATGATGGTTCGCAGCAGGCCGGGGTTGGTCGCGTCCACGTATTTGTAGAGTTCGGCTTCGAACTCGCGCACCTGGTCCACCGGGAGGTCGTCGAAAAATCCGTTGGTGCCGGCAAAAATGATCAGGATTTGCTTGGAGAAGGGCAGAGGCGAAAATTGTTTTTGCTTGAGCACTTCGACCAGGCGCTGGCCGCGATTGAGCTGCGCCTGCGTCGCCTTGTCGAGATCGCTGCCGAACTGCGCGAATGCGGCCAGCTCGCGGTACTGCGCCAGTTCGAGTTTCATGCTGCCGGCCACCTGTCGCATGGCTTTGATCTGGGCGCTCCCGCCAACGCGGCTCACGGAAATTCCCACGTTGACGGCCGGGCGGACGCCGCTGTTGAACAAGTCAGTCTCAAGGAAAATCTGGCCGTCGGTAATCGAAATCACGTTGGTCGGGATGTACGCCGAAACGTCACCCGCCTGAGTCTCGATGATCGGCAGCGCGGTCAGTGAACCGCCGCCCATCTTGTCGCTCAATTTGGAGGCGCGCTCCAGAAGACGGGAGTGGAGATAAAACACGTCTCCGGGATAGGCCTCGCGTCCGGGTGGCCGCCGCAGCAGCAGGGAGATCTCGCGATACGACGCCGCGTGTTTCGAAAGATCGTCGAAAATCACCAGCGCATGGCGCTTGGTATCGCGAAAATACTCGCCCATGGCGCAGGCCGCGTAAGGCGAGATGTACTGCATGGGGGCAGGCTCGGAAGCCGATGCGGCCACCACGATGGTGTACTCCATGGCGCCGGCGTCGCTGAGAATTTTTACTACCTGGGCAATCGAAGAGCGCTTCTGCCCGATCGCGTTGTAGATGCAGATCAGGTCGTTGCCCTTGCTGTTGATGATGGTATCGAGCGCGACCGCGGTCTTTCCGGTCTGGCGGTCGCCGATGATGAGTTCGCGCTGTCCGCGGCCGATCGGAATCATGCTGTCGATGGCCTTCAACCCGGTCGCCATCGGCTCACGCACCGGCTGCC
>JBOGLD010000202.1:0-6072 GCA_050745885.1 Terriglobales bacterium | reverse complement strand
GCCGGCGGAATTCAAAACCAGGCTGGAGCCGTCAAACACCAGGTTGTCATTGCCACCGACCTGATTGACCATGACGACGGGGACCTTGTCCTGCCGGGCGATCGTGGCCAGCATCTCGCGGCGCAGTTCACGCTTGCCCAGCCAGAACGGAGATGCGGAAATATTCAGCACGAAGTTGCCGCCGGCCTGGACCAGAGACTCGACCGGATCCACGGTATAAAGGCGCTTGTTCCAGAAGCGTTTGTCGTTCCACGCATCCTCGCAAATGGTGAGCGCCATTTGCTTGCCGCAGAAAGGGAACAAGGACTGGCTTCGGGCGGGAGCAAAATTGCGCATCTCGTCGAACACGTCGTAGGTAGGCAGCAGCATTTTGGACTGCAGAAAGGCGATGGCACCGTCCTTGAGCAGCGCGGCAGAATTCATCACCGATTTGCCGGTCTCGGCATGGGCAGGGGTCACGAGGCCGCAAATCACCGCGATGCCATTGGTCTCGACGGCAATGCGTTCCGCAGTCTCGCGATTGCGCGCCACAAATGAGGGGCGCTCGACCAAATCTCGTGGCGGGTAGCCGCAAACGGAGAGCTCGGGAAAGAGGATCAAGCCGGCGCCCGCCGTCCGCGCCTGCTGCGCGAAGTTGATGATCCTGGCGGCATTGCCGGAGAAGTCTCCAACTGTGGGATTAATCTGTCCCAGCGCGATCTTCACAGTTCCAGTGTAAAGCGGCGATGCGCGGGAGCCAAGTCGGGGACTAAGTGTGGGCGCGGGCGCCCCGCCCGTGCTCCTTCGGCACGAACCGGTCGACCAGACACCAGGCTGTGGTAACGCAGCACGAGCGGGACGCTCGCGCCTACATGGGTGCGCGGCACGAACCGGTCGACCAGACACTAGGCTGTGGTAACGCAGCACGAGCGGGACGCTCGCGCCTACACAACTCTCAATTTGGCCTGGATTGAGGCGGACCGTCCTGGCCGAGCGGGTCTGGACCCGATTGGGGGCCCGGCGCCCTGCCGCCGTCTAGCGAGGCCGGGTCGATTTCCTCGCCCGGGCGGCGCAATGAGGGCGCATTCGGAGGACGCACCTGAGGCCCTGAGGAACTTTTCGCCACCGTGGATCCCAGGTCCACTTCCTTGGCGGTGCGAACGACTTTTTCGCCATCCACCTTCATGCTTTCGACGCGTATAACCTCATCGCCCACGAGGCGAACAAAATCGACGTCCGCCGGGGGCTCGCCGTAGATCCACTCTTCATATTCCGTTTCGCCATCTTTTTCGCGAATTTTTTTGGGCGGACGGCCTTTCGCCGCCATCACCATATCGCGATTCATGCCCACCAGAACCCGGTGCGCCTTGATCGCATTTCTGAGTTGGGGCGTCAGAGTGTCGAGATAGGCTTCCACGGCCGACTTGGCATTGAAGTCAAATACGGGACGGAGCAACCCTTTCAGTTCCTGCGGATTCAGTTCGGGCACGTAGCCATCGAAGGCCAGGTCCACATACGAACCGCGCGGGTTGGCATTTGGGTCGCTCGGGGCGATGGAAGTCATGCCTCCGCCGCCGCCAAACTGGATGTGTTGATACCACTTTTCCTTCTTGACCGGGCCGCCGTTGATCTCGAAACGGATGCGATCGTTCTTGATTGATATCTGGCTGATCCGGGCCTGATCGCCGGGCTTGACCGCGGGGCCCCACATGGCGAGCAGGTTTTGCAGTTGCTCCCCATTGGGCGAAAGCTGCCCGTCCTTAAGCGTCAAGCCTGTCTTCCCCATGGGAAAGGGCGAGCGGATATAGACCAGCTCGGTGTCGAAGGCGCGGATCAAGTCCATGCGGGTTTGCTTGGACATGTGGGGCAGGTTGGGGCTGATTTTCTGACCGTCGGCATTGGCCACGACCGCGCAGCAGAGCACGATGGGCAAGAGAACGAGAACGTAACGTGGGTTCATACGGCACCCCGAGCCGACGATTGCCCTGATTATAGCGCCATCCGGGGTAGAAAAAACCGGATTGTTGGAAGCGATCCAGTCGGAAGTGCGCTGCGGACAGCTTGCGCCCGTTTCTCCGCGCGTCTCCGCTCAAAACCCTCTCAGGCCGACCAGACGTGCAATCCGTTGCGGGCAACTTGCAGCGGCAGTACGCGTCCGCCATTGTCCCCGATGGCGGTTGCGACCCGGCTGGCGGTGCCCTGCTCGACCAGGAAGATTACACAGCCTCCGCCGCCCGCGCCACAGGCTTTAGCCGCCCGACCGCCTTGCCGGGCGGCCACCCTGATCAACTTGTCGATGAGCGGCGTGGTGATTCCGGGGGCGTTGGTGCGGCGCAGCTTCCACTCTTCGCGAAGCAGGCGGGCGACTTCGTCCCACCTGGCGTCCGCCAGCGCCTGGTGCATGCTGCGCGCGATTTCAACGATGCGCTCGAAGTTGCGGAACACCCGCTTGTCCCCATTGATGTGCGCCTTGAACACTTCCCAATTGTTGATGCCGGACTTGCGCGGCGCGCCGGT
Source organism: Terriglobales bacterium (assembly GCA_050745885.1). Classification (GTDB taxonomy): domain Bacteria; phylum Acidobacteriota; class Terriglobia; order Terriglobales; family Acidobacteriaceae; genus JAIQFF01. The sequence goes on along the minus strand of JBOGLD010000202.1, from coordinate 3,576 downwards.
GTAGGCCAGGACAAAGCGGGATTCAATCTCTTCCGGCGCCACCGTCACCGCTTCGCGGTGAATGCCATCGGCATCGAGATGGATCGCACTGGCCCCTCCGTAAAGGGCCGGATAGTAATCCTGGCAGCCGGTAGGTACCTGGATGATCTGGGCCTCGACGTTCTGCGCGATAACCCTCATCTGCTCGAGGGTGAGGTTGCGGCCGGTGAAGCGGGCCAGAGCAGCGGTGCTGGCAATCATCAAGGCCGACGATCCGGAGATTCCGGCCCCGGCTGGAGACTCGGAATCGGTCTCCATCAGCAGGCCTTCTTTGGGCGCAAAAAACTGCAGCAGGCGAGCGGCCAGGGGGAGACGAAAGCGGCGAGCGCTATCCAATGCCGCGAAACTGGGAAAGTGCTCTTCGCGCCGCGTGTCAACAGAACGCAAGTAAATGCCTTTCCCTTTGAGCGGTGTAATGCGGCAGGTGGTCAGGATGTTGACCGCGAAATTTACCGTGAGCGCTCCGGGATGGAACAGATACAACGGCCACAAATCGACGGTGCCTCCAGCCAGGTCGGCGCGGCAGGGAGCCTGCCCCACGATGGTGGGGCCGCTGGCGGCGTAGGTGGGTTTGCGCATGCTGTGTTTTACCACGAACCGCTCGGAACGGACGCGTCTCGAAAGGATGTGCGCAAGCTTTGTCACCCTGCGGAAACCGGGCTCAGGATGACGTCGGCCTGCCGGTCAACCAAGTCAAATCCCTCGTTGACAAGCGGGTTTGTTTGCCGCACACTCGGCCTGTACGCACCTCCGTCCATGGCCGAGCAGCAACCGGCAGCGGTTTGCAACAGGTTGTAAACATGGCTCCTATCCCTCCCCTTACCCCTACTCCTCCTGAATCTTCGGGAACCCGAGTTGCTGGGCGAACTCGCTCCGAAGCCTCCGACGAGGCCATCCGGCAGTCGGACGCAGCCTTAATTTTTGTGAAGCTGAGGAGGATGATCGCATCGGACAAGCAATCCACCGACGCCATTCTGGGCACCATAGCCGTGGCGGCCCACTCGCTCACTGGCGCCACCGGTGCGGCCGTCGCCATGCCACGAGACGGCGTCGTGGTCTGCGTGGGTAGAAGCGGAGAGACCGCGCCCGAACTCGGCGACCGGCTTAATGTGGATTCGGGAATCTCAGGTGAATGCCTGCGGACGGGCGTGATCATGCGCTGTGATGACGCCAGCCGGGACTTTCATGTGGATGCGGAGGTCTGCCGCCAACTCGGTTTGCAATCCATTGCAGTGGTGCCCCTGCGCGGACAGCACGGCAGGGTCGGCGTGCTGGAAGCATTCTCGACCGAGAGTTATGCCTTTACCGAAGACAAGATGGAAGTGCTGGGGCGGTTGGCGGGACTGGCCGAGGCGGCATGGGCGCGCGGGGCGGTTACCGAATCCCCGTCCCTTGTCACCGGAGTGGAAGCCGGCCAGGCTGAACCACACCAGATTGAAACCGGGCTGGTTGAATCGGACCCTGTTGAATCGCACCCGGTTGAATCCCACCTCGAATCGCGGCAGTCTACGAGCGAATTCGCTGGCGTGGTTGAGGCTTTGCCGGAAACGGGTCGCTCCACGGTTGCGGCTGTCCCCCTGGCAGAAGTGCGCGGGGTGCTCGCCACCATACGGCACCGGGACCCGAGCGTCTCCAGAAAATGGCGGTTTGCGATCTTGGGCGCTGTATCCGTACTGGCAGTGGCGTTAGTGTCGGTTTACGGCTGGAAGGTCTGGTACGGAGCCAGTATTGCCTCCCGGACCAGCCGATCTCGGGACGGCAACCAAGTTTCTGCGCAGACTGGAAATGGGGCGGCAGGAACTGCGGCGGCCAGCGCGCCCGACCTGGTCAGTCCGTCCCCACCCAGCGAGGCTTTGCATTCCGCAAAACCTGCGGCGGCTGTCAAGACTCGCGACGAAGTAATTCGCCGACGACCGCAACCGGCGCGCTCAACCGTCCGCGGCATCGCGGATTCTCGGAGTCTATCGCATTCAGTTTCAGGGCCGAATGCCGAGGATATTCCCCGAATTGCGTCGACCGGGGCTGCGTCATCCGATCTGGGGAAAGTGCTATCTGCCTCGCCGGCCTTGCCAAAGCTGGGTGCCCCGATCTCGCAGGGCGTGTCCGGCGGCGTTCTGCTGCACAAGGTGCAGCCGGTTTATCCTCCAGAGGCCCGGCGCATGCACATGGAGGGAAGCGTAGTGATCGACGCCATGGTGACTGCACAGGGGCAGGTTGATAACCTGCAACTGGTCAGCGGCAATCCTGTGCTCGCGTCCGCCGCGATGGATGCGGTTCGCAGATGGCGATATTCGCCCTACCTGTTGAACGGCAACCCCATCCCCAAGCAGACCAGGATTACCATCAGCTTCATTGCGCCGCAGTAAATTTCAGGAATTTAGGTGAGATTCAAGGCGCGCCGCACGGTGCCGCGTTCTTGCTGGATCTTTTCCTGTAGCAGGGTGATGGCATAGATCAACTGTTCGGGACGGGGCGGGCAACCGGGAACGTAGACATCCACTGGAATCACCTGGTTCACACTCTGGATCAGGGCGTAGTTGTTGAACACGCCGCCCGAGGTGGCGCAAGCCCCCATTGAAATCACCCATTTGGGCTCGGGCATCTGTTCCCAGAGCTGGCGGATGACCGGCGCCATCTTGTTCGAGACCCGGCCGGCGATGATGATGAGATCGGACTGTCGCGGCGATGGCCGGAATACTTCTGCACCAAAGCGGGCAATGTCAAAACGGGACGCGCCCATGGACATCATTTCGATGGCACAGCAGGCCAGGCCGAAAGTCAGCGGCCAGATGGAATTCTTGCGCATCCAATTAACCGCGGAATCGAGCGTAGTCAGGACCACGCCTTCAGGCGCGGGATTGCCGAAGGTCAGTTCTTTAACGACCTTCTTGCCGTTCTCAGTGGTGGTGTAGGAGCCGAAAGCGAGTCCGTCCGACATGACAGCTTTATTGTAAACCAGGCGGACCGCCGGAACACGAAACCGCCAGTGGGCTCATGAAGGCGCCGTGATGGAAATCCAACCCTGGTGGGCCTTCCTTCGTGTACCCTCGTGTCCTTCGTGGTTTAGGCTGTTGACTGGGAAACAAGAACTTCGACGAGGAGACAGTCGTGCCTTCCCTGCCAGACAACGGAATGGTCCATCTCAGTAGCCCTTATTCGGTTCCAGAAACCATACAGCGGCTGGAATCGTTGCTGCAGGCGCAGGGGCTAACGTTATTTTGCCGCGTCGACCACAGTGGCGAAGCGGCAAAAGCCGGCCTGAAGATGCCGGCTGCCCAGGTGATCATTTTCGGAAGTCCCAAGGGTGGGACGCCGCTGATGATCGCCTCACCCACGCTGGCCATTGATCTGCCACTGAAGGCTTTGATCTGGGAGGACGCCGGCGGCCAAGTCCGGGTCTCCTACAACACCCCGGAATATCTCAAACAGAGGCACAATATTCCCGACGAGCTGCTGAAGAATATTGCCGGCATCGGGCCCCTGCTGCAAAAAGTTGTAGGATAGATGCTCACAATATTTTTCGTCCCACAGGAGAAA
>JBOGLD010000201.1:0-7105 GCA_050745885.1 Terriglobales bacterium | reverse complement strand
GGGATTCAAGCGGTAGGTGTGCGCTCCAGGTTCGCGGTTATGACGTTCACGCTAAGTTCGAAAGCACGACTGGGAAACCAGCGCGCGCGTTTAAGGGGGAATTTATGAAAGTAGCGATCTCGAGATTTGTGGTAGTGGCCGCAATTGCGGCACTGGTGGTGGTTGGCGGGAGCACAGCTGCTTGGGCAACATGTCCAACGTCGCCGAACTACACGCCGGACTTCACAGCCAATGGGCCATGCCTGGCGACAAACTACAATGCGGCCCTCTTTACGAGCGACAATACAGTGCTGCGGCTTACCAAAGCCACTGGCGACCAGGTGGGATCTGCCTGGGACAGCACTCCGCAACCGGTGCAACAAGGGTTCAGCACCAGCTTCCAGTTCCAATTTACGAATGCGTCCACTCCTCCGGCCGATGGTATTGCCTTCGTAATTCAAAATGTGCCAGGGTCGCCCACCACAGCCATCGGTTACACAGGAGGAAACGGCGGCGCGTTGGGGTATGGGGATAGCGATGCAAGCACGAATCCCAGCACGGGCGCAGGGATTCCCAATAGTCTGGCCATCGAGTTCGATACCTATCAGAACGGATGGGATCCTGGCGCTAATGATAGCGGTAGCGTCAGCCACGTGGCGATTCAGAGTTGCGGCCAGGGAGCAAATACCTCGCACCATGGCCGGGCTTGCAATGGGCAAAGCGGTAGCTCCACTCCTGGATCTCCGGTGAGTGTGGCCAACCTGGCGGACGGCGCCGTGCACAGCGTGACGATCGTTTATGCCCTGGCTTGCCCAACCTGTGCGACACGTACCCAATCCAACAACCTCCACGTGATCCTGGACAATGTGGATCTTTATCCCAGCGGCGTTCCGGTGGATTTGGCCTCAATCGGGCTGGGTACTGGGAACACAGCCTACGTCGGTTTCACTGGCGCCACGGGCGGAGACTACGAAATTCAGGACATCCTTAACTGGACATTCACTCCGCAGGCCCAGAGCGCGTCTCTTCCGGCAGTAAATGTTCCGGCCGTCATTCCCTTCAACGGTGGCCCGGGAAACAATGCTTACGATTACAACGCAGTGCTTACGGGTGGGGGCGTGACCTCATGGACGGCGCAGATTAAGCCGATATTGATCGATCGCAAAGCGTGCAACAAACTGGTACAGCAGAAGTTCCCGCTGGCACAGTGCTTCGTCTATCAGAACGCGGGTACAGACGGCAACGGTAAGGGTATAGATTCGTCAGTCCTGTTCGCACTGACTTGCCCCGGCTCCGCCGAAGACGGAACGTGCGGCGATAATAATCAGGACTTCTTTGCCGATCTGGGGAGCAACTTCACTTTCTCGAAAGCGGAGAATCCCGGGTTCCAGCTTTTGGCGGCGACGATTGGGCCTTATCCGGGCTGGCTCAAGGGATCGGGCCCCGATAGTACTGATCCCTGCAACTTCACAAACAGCACTACCGCACCCTTCGTGAGCAACCAGATCTCGTCGTTCTTCACCGTGGGCGATCCTTTGGCTACAACAAAGGGCAAGAGCGGCGGTGGCGGTTCATGCTGGGTAGCAACCTACGCCACAACCGGTGAACTACCTCCGGGGATCAACATCACGGCTCCGGCCTTCAAGACGTATTCAAAAAGTACAACGCCCGGCACGGCGTACTACACCTGTAGCGACCCGAAGACGAGCCAGCCGCCGGACAACCCCGTGGGTCCCTATCTGACGGCGGCCACCTGTTCGCAGAGTCAGGCGCCGAACGTCAACAACACTAGCTGTTCCGCATCAAATGTAAGCGGGACCATCTCCTGCACTGGCCAATACGATCTCTCGGTGAAGGGGCTGCACCTGTTCACGGTCACGGCGAAAGACACCGCCGGAAATGTCAACGTTAACGTCGTTATCTACAGTGTCAAATAATTAAGCCGACGGCGCGTGAGAAACACCGCGCGCCGTCAATAATTCACGGGGCGCTGCTTTTGCAGCGCCCCTTTTTCTGCGTTGCGGAGCCCCGTTGTTCTTCTGACCCCGGATCCCATCCCGGGGGCTAAAGCCCTGTTCACACTAGGATTGCTGACGCGATGCTAAAACGCCGCTCTTCCACCTAGTCCGATCGCAGCTGCCAATGTGGCCCTAAAGGGGCACTTCAGCGTGGTCCCCGAGAAAGCCTGGCTTTGACGAGGTCGGATATCGCAGTCGCGTGTGGTCATGCGTGTTCTGGCAGCATGCCCGGACAGCCGGGGACGGCTGTTCCCGCGTGGACTTTGCATGATCTGTAAGGGTGCTTCTAGCCCTTGGCTTGCGCACCAGCAGTGGACGCTTCGTAGATGGCCTTGAAGTCGACGCGTTGCAGCAGCTTCTCGGCTCCGGGATCTTTTTTCATCACATCTAGCAGGCGGAGAGCTTCGCGGTAATTGTCCCGCGCGTCGTTGCTGTTACCGGCCGCGGCCTCGATGGTGGCGAGCAGGTAATGGATGCGGACGCTCACCGGCTGCATGCCCAACTTGTCCGCCAGCAACGAGGCATGCCCCAGTTCCTCACGGGCATGGGCAGTGTCGCGGATTTGCAGCATGGCTTCGGCCAAAAAGACGGAAGACTCGACCGCGAGGTACTTCTGCCCCACACTGTCGGCCTGCTGAATCAGCTGCTTGAGGCTCGAAATCGCTTCTCGACCGGATTTTTCCTGCACCTCAACCTTGGCCAGGTTGGCTTTTGCAATCAGGACAGTGTCTGGTTCCTTGCTGCGTATGGCCGCCTGCAGGGCCTGCACATAGGAAGAGTGCGCGGATTTTAAATCTCCGGCGTAGAAGAACATGTCGCCCTGAACGCCCAGGGTCTCGGCCACCATGCCATCATTTTTGAGCTGGCGCGAGACGCTGAGCGCTTCGTCCACGTAGCTCTTGGCCTCGTCTCCGCGCCCTGCCCGGATGAGCGCCCCCGCGACGCCATCCAGCATCTTAGCCATCCAGAAAGTCTTGTCCTTGACCTCGCGGAAGGTCTTCAACGCATCCTGCTTGGAGTTGATAGCTGCCCCGAAGCGCCCCTGGTACCCAAACAGGTCGCCCAGACAATAGGACTCGATGGCAGCGCCGCGCTGGTCGTCCATGCTGCGCCGCAAGTCCAAGGCTCGCATGAAGTAGGAAACCGCCTGGTCGTACTGACCCATGCCGGCCGAAGCAAGACCCAGATTGTGGACAGCGTCCACGATGTCGCCGGGAACTTTTGAGTTTTCGCGCAACTGCAGCGCCTGCTGGAAGTAGGTGAGAGCGTCCTGGTATTGGCCCTTTTCCAGATACACGCTGCCAATATTGTTCAGGCAGATGGCCTGCAAGCCCTCATTCCCCAGATCGCGCTCCGATTGCAGCGCATCTTTGTACATTTTCAGGGCCTGCTCGTGATCGCCACCGGCGTCGTAGAAGTTCCCCAAGTCGATCAGTGTGTCGCCCAAGCCTCGCCGGTCGCCAATTTCACGCCGAACACTCAGGGCCTCCTGATAACTGGCCAAAGCTTCTTTATTTTTGCCGAGCGCGGCTTGCGCCGAGGCCAGTTCGTTCAGACTGAGAGCGAGCCCGCGCTTCTGGCCGATGCTGCGCCAGATGGCGAGAGCTTGCTCCTCGTTGCGCAGGCTTTCCTCGGGCTTGCTCAAATTGTCGTAAGCCACCGCCATGAAGTGCAGGCTGGCCGCTTTTTGCTCCTGGTTATCCATCTGGACCGCCAGGCTGTAGGCGCGGTTCAAGGGATCGAGACTGCCTTGCGAGTCTCCACTCTTCATGTCCACGCGTCCCAGTTCGATCGTCGCCGTGACGTCTTTCGGGTTTGCAGTCAGCAGTTTCTGGTAGTATTCGCGGGCCTTGGTCAGGTTTCCGGAATCTTTATAGAGACCCGCCAGCGCCGATTGCACGTCCGAGTTGCCGGGGGCAGCCTTGGCCAGGTTCTCGTAGGCCTTGATCGCCTCGGGATAGTTCTTGGTCACCTGCGCCTGAATGGCCGAGATCAAATATTTCTCCGCCTCAGGCAGGTCCTGGCTCAAGGTCACAGCCTTCTGCGCGGACTGCTCTGCCTGGTCGTCATAGCCGAGGCTGCTATAGGTTTGGGCCAGCCTGGAAAAAGCGATTGCGAATGAGGGATCCTGCTTGGTGGCCTCTTCAAATTGTTTCTGTGCGTCCAGGTTCTTGCCATCTCGCTGAAGCCCAATGCCCAGGTTGTAGGCCCGCAAGGCATCCACGGATTGCGAAACCGGCTGGAAGGAGCTGGCCTTCAACTGCTTGAGCACGTCTTCGGGAAGCGCCAGTTTCTGACGGATGGACTCGGCCAGTCCGTCGATTGCTTTCGGAATCTCTTTCTCGCTGGGCACATCGATTTTCAGCGGAACCGAGCGGTCGTTCTTGATGTCTTGCAGGGTGGCGTCAATGCGGATCTGTTCGCCGAACCGGGCGTACTGCCCCCAAACCACTCGGTCGGCCGTGGTGGAGTTCGCCACCCGGCGAATTGTAGTGGGATCAAGCGCGGTCGTGGCCGAAATGCGCAGGTCGGAGTAAATCTGGTGCAGGACATTGGGGCTGACCGTGCGCAACTGGGCTGACTGCCCGACATCCGTGCTCAGCATTTCGGCGATGCTCGGCCCCAGCCAGTCCAGGCTCGGATCGCCGGAAGCGTTACGAAAAGGCAGGATGGCTAGGGATACGACTGGGCCCGTGGGCGCTTTTGGGTTCGGGCCGAACAAGACTCCACGGAATACGAAGCCCACGATTGCAAGGACAACGACGGCCGCTCCGGTTCCGAGCCAATGCCAGGGGAAGCTTCGTCCCCAAGGCGTGACGCCGCTGGGGAAGTGCAAGGTGGCGGCCGCGTGACCGCCCTGCCAGGCGTCCAGATCGGCGAGAATTTCCGCCGAACTCTGGTAGCGCAGCTTCAGGTCAGGCTCCATGCATTTCCCGACAATATTGCTGAGCGGTTTCGGGATGGAGGCGTCGTGGCTGGACACCGGGGCGGCCCTTTCCTGCGTACGCTTGAGCAGGCTGGCCACCACGCTGTCGGCCTTGTACGGCATCTTGCCCGTCAGCAGTTCGTAAAAAATCAAGCCCAGCGCGAACACGTCGGAGCGCTGGTCCAGGTCCTTGCCCAGGGCCTGCTCCGGGGACATATAGTCCATGGTGCCGACCAGGGCGCCGGTCTGGGTCATGCCATCGCCCTCGAGGGTGCGAGCCAAACCGAAATCCATCACCAGGATTCGGCCGGTCTTGTCGCGCATGATGTTTTGCGGTTTCAGGTCGCGGTGAATGATGCCGGCGCTGTGCGCAGCGTCCAGAGCGCGGCAGGTTTGTTGCATGATTTCTACCGCTTCGCCAGGTTCAAGTTTCCCTTTCTGCTGCATCAGGCCGCGCAAGTCCTCACCCTCGACGTACTCCATGGTGATGAACTTCATGCCTTCAGCTTCACCCAGGTCGTAAATCCGGATGACGTTTTTGTGAGTGACTTGTGTGGACAGGAGTAGTTCCTGTTTGAAACGATCAATGATGGACTGGTTTCCGGCCAGCTCTGGCCGGATCACTTTCAGCGCCACCATGCGATTCAGTTCGCGGTCCCGGGCCTTATAGACCGCGCCCATCCCACCTTCACCGAGGACCTGGAGGATTTCATAGCGCTGGCCCAGTAGCGTGCCCGGCGGAAGCACGGACGGGCCGCCCTGGGGTCTCTGCGCCCGCGGCGCGGGCTTTCCCGGGAGAGGCGTGCCTTCGATCATGGTGGGAGAGTCGGGACCCAGGCCGTCCACCATGGTCGGAGAATCTGAAGGATTGCTCCCAGGAACATCCACGATGGTCGGAGAGTCCGAGGAGGGGACATTCGTGTTCTGGAGCGGGATATCGATCAGGGTTGGCGAGTCGGAGGGCGGAGCAGCGCCGGGGGAAGAGCTGTCGCCCTTGGAAGGCGTGCGTACCGCCGCGCCACCTTCGCCTGGGTCTGAAGGCTTTCCATCCGGGCGGCCTCGGGAGAACTCTTCCATGAATGATCTCGGCCCGTGACGGGGAACGGAAGCTCTTTAAGGCAACCCCGGGCTTGCACACACGAGCCCAAACGCGCGGAACCAGTGGGGGCGGCGGCCCGCGAGCGACAAGTATATAACGTAGTTCCGCCAGTGTCAGCCGCTGGTCACCGGGAAGTGAACAGGCTGGAAAGGCCCGGCCAAGGCTGAGTTCGGAGGACGGGCGTCCCCGCCCGTCAGGAAGTTGGCTTGTGCCAGACGGGCGGGACGCCCATCCTCCACCTCACGTGTCATATGATGGTGAGCCGATGCGAACCGTTGCCGTCATCCCCGCCCGTCTGGCCTCCACCCGGCTACCCCGCAAAGCGCTGCGCGAGATCGCCGGGAAACCCCTGATCGGCTGGGTTTACGAATCGGTTCGGTCTTCGCCCTTGCCCGATGATGTGATTGTTGCCACCGACTCCGATGAGATTATCGCCGTCTGCCAGCGCCACGGCTGGAAGGCCCGGATGACCTCCACTTCGCACCGCAGCGGCACCGAGCGGGTGCGCGAGATATCGCAATCAGTGGCCGCCGATGTTTACCTCAACATCCAGGGCGATGAACCCATGACCCGGGCGGAGCACGTCGCCGGACTGATTGAGGTCATGCAAGACCCGGCGGTGCAGGTGGGAACTCTGATGACCGCGGCGGCCCCTGCCGACATTGCCAATCCCAACGCCGTCAAGGTGGTCGTTGATTCCGAGCGGCGGGCTCTCTATTTTTCCCGCGCCACCATCCCCTATGATCGCGACGGCGCGGGACCGAAGTATTTCAAACATCTCGGCTTCTACGCCTATCGCAAGCCCGCGCTGGACCGCTTCGTGACGCTTCCTGAGTCCGTGCTCGAGCGCAGCGAACGCCTGGAGCAGTTGCGCTTCCTGGAAAACGGAATCCCAATTTACGTGGCCGAGACTCGCTACGACACCGTGGGTGTAGACACGGAAGAAGATTTGCAGCGCGTGCAGGATTTCTTGCGTCCCCTCTCTTAGATTCTTCCCACCGGTGGGTTCGAAAGCAGGCACAAGCCCAATGTGGGCGCGAGCGTCCCGCTCGTGCGAAAGTTGGAGGGCACCCACTTTCCGGC